>NZ_CP081879.1 GCF_022170825.1 Exiguobacterium acetylicum
GTTGTAATCCTTTTACGATTTCTTCTTTTCCGTCGAGTGCTGTCAATAAAATGATTGGTACATTCGAAACTTCCCTTATCCTTTGACAGGTCTCAAAACCATCCATTAAAGGCATCATCACATCCAATATGATTAAGTCAGGCTCATCTACATCAATCAAGTTCAATATCTCTCTTCCGCTGTTCAGCTTAATACAGGTATAACTGTCTTGCAGATAGAGTTCAATCAGTTCTAACATTCGATTCTCATCATCTACCAAAGCAATGGTTCTCATCCTGGAATCCCCCTCAAGTCAATGACAACTTTCAGCCCGTTTTCTACATTAATAGCTACGATGGTCCCTTTGTGCGCTTCAACTATTTCTTTCGTGATAGCCAAACCGAGCCCAGTACCTCCTGTTTCACGATTTCGTGAAGAATCTACTCGATAAAAACGATCAAAAAGATACGGGAGTGATTGCTCATCCACACCACCACCTTCATCCGTAACTTCAATAAAGTTTTCATCAAGTTTTAAAAATACGCGTTTGTTCGCATGTGTATATTTTAGCGCGTTATCCAGTAAATTTAAGAGAACCTGATCAAATCTAGCTTGGTCTATCTCTTTGTAGATGGGAGTTTTATTAATTTGAAGAATTAATTTCACTTGTTTCTCCTCAAATTTAAAAATTATTCTTTCACTGATTTTTTTTAAGAAATCATTCATCGCTGTGATCTGAGGATCTATTTGAAAATGTGGCTCTTCCAATCTAGCAAGTTCAAACAAATCCTCAATCAGTTCTTGAAGTCTTTCGGATTCCTCATAGATAATATCTCCAAATCTCGATTCGTCTTTTTTGAGGAGTCCTGCATATCCTTTGATGTAGGTAATCGGCGTACGCAATTCATGTGTGATTGAAGTCAGAAATTGCTTTCTTGTATTTTGAATGTGACGTAAATCAACAGATAACTTAGTGATCGCTCGTGCTAAATCTCCTACTTCGTCGCTTCTCTCAGCTTCTCTGATTTTCAGCACCTCGCCTTTACTTAACTTTACCGTTGCCTCTTTCATTGATAAAAGTGGCTTTATAATGATATAACTCAAAAAATAAACACTTACTAATAGAAAAAGTATTAACAAGAATAGAGAGAACACTACTTGTTGTTTCAATTCCCCCATCAAATGCTGTATATACTTCGTCGGCTCTAACATGATTATTTGACCGCCATCTTCAATATTACTCGCCGTCACTAAAAATTTGCCCTCTCTCCAATTACCTTCTACGATTCCATCCTTTTTTTGAATCCAATCCGGGTTCAAAAATTGTTCAGCGTCGTTAGATGAATCGACGACTTGATTATTTTTGTCTAAGATAATCACATCAGTCATCGCCTTTTCCTCCATTAAAACAACGTGTTCAACTGTTTGCTTGTCGAAGTTAGTGGAAAGAACATCTCGATGACTATTGCCTCTCTCTTGAAGGCTCTCCAGTTCACTTTCTACTTGTTGATGCTCAAGAATGTTGTATACAATAGCAGATGAGAGAATGAAAATCATGAGAATCCCGAAAAAATAAAATAACGTTATTTTAAATGAAAGTTTATTCATAAAGTACCTTTCTCATTTAAGATGATTACATATAAAAACAAACTGTTGAGATTTAGAAAAGAAAGTATTCTTCATTTAGGCGATACACAAAAGAGCTTTTATCATTTGATTCTTTTAAAAGGACAATTCCTTGAATATTGCTCCACAAATAATTAGCGAAATCATAATCACTAAAAATAGCCTCACGAGTAGAATGCGTCATGAAACATTCTATTTTTGTAATCGTATACATTCCCTCCGAATCACGTTGATAATCGAAAGAAAAAGAACCCTTTATATTAAGCCTTTGAGCAATTATTGCTACGCACTCCTCTAAAATCGAGTTGGCAAACACCTCGTATGAAAGAACAGTATCTTGGTACCGTTCATACTCTTCTCTCATAAAACAGCAAATCACTTCACTAGATCGATAATCGACATATGCATCAATTTTCCCCACCTTTACACCTTCAGGCGCATTCTTTATCTGGTCAAAAGAATAAGTGAAAGTATTACCTTGAACCGAAAATGAATCATGAAGTACTGTTTTATCCCAGTCAAAGGATGTTATAAACGCTACGTTATTTTTTCTCATTTTCAACTTATGTTTTGATAACGTAGATGCTTCTTGTTCGCTTAAAGGGATAATCCAGCCTATTTCTTGAGAAGTACAATATTCAATCAGATTACTAATATACCCTTCTTCTGATTCTTTTTTTGAAAATGAATCAAAATATTTAAAATCAGGAAATAGCTTTCGAACCCATCCTTCTTTTGAAGAAATATGAATATCTATACTTACAGGTTTAAGTTGTTTTATGTTCTCCATCACTTTCCAGTTTTCCTCTACTCCCATTATCAGGACATTTTCACGAGACATTTACGATGCATCTCCTTTCGAAATAGAAAATAGAGCGTCAGAACCCTCTAAACCCTGTAAAATCAATCAATATTGTAGTTAGTTTCGTCAGACCATCGAAATACAATATGATACCTAATAAAATCATAAACCAGCCACCTATTTTCATAACCTTTGAAGAATAATTCATTAAGTATCTGGATTTCCCGACCAAAAACGACATCAAGAAAAATGGAATAGAAAAACCTAGTACATAAAAGAGCATATATAAAAATCCATTACTAGGATTCGTGGCGATCAAAGCAATAACTCCAGCGAGGATTGGTCCTGTACAAGGAGTCCATCCAGCAGCCGATCCGACTCCGACAATAAACGTCCCGATATAACCACGCTTTCTTTTTCCTAAGTTCATTCTTCGCTCTTTAAGTAAAAATATTGGGGTCCACAGACCAGTTAAAATAACACCAAATATGAATAAAATAAGTGCACCGCTCATCCGTAGAACATCTTTATACACTATAAAAAAATCAGCTAAATATGACGTTGAAAAACCCATTACTAAAAATACGCTCGAAAATCCAAGTAAGAAAACGAATGTATGGGGAACACCATTCCAGTTCCACTTTTCATTTTCTTTTAACTCTGTAACTGAAATTCCTGTAATGTAAGATAGAAAAACAGGATACAAAGCTAGACAACATGGCGAGATAAAAGATAAAAACCCTGCCCCAAAAGCTAACAAAAAAGATAACTCCATCAAATTCCTCCCGAACTCTAAAAAATAAATCTTTTTTTAAGATGTATAAAAAAGAAATGTGTTTAACTTTAATCATAAAATCTGTTTGTGAAAAAACTATGCATTTTTTGATTAAATCTCGTATCAATTTTTGAAATGAATTTGATACACTTTTTTGTAATATAGTGATGCTATACTCCTTTTAACAAATCGTTTGTCACCGTATCTTTAAAGGAGTACAACTAATGAAAAACAAGGTAATACTTATCGCTTCTAGCGTCTTACTCACAACAACTTTTTCAATGCATAGCCCAAAAGTTGAAGCAAGTAGTGCATATAAAGTAAAAGTAAAGACAGACGATCTCCGTGTTCGGACTGGTCCTTCTCTCAATTACAATATAGTCGGCGTGACTAACACTGGTCAGACTTTTTCTTATTTAGGAAAAAAAGGAGCTTGGACAAAAGTACTTTACAAAGGGAACACACGGTATATCTATAGTTCTTACCTAAAAAAATATAAGAGCCACGTTGCAAAAAAAATGACGTATAATGAGTCTCTTTTTGCTTCTCCTACTAAAGGGAGGCTGACCCAAGGATACGGAAAATCTAATGGCGCTTACGGTTATACATTCCATAATGGCGTTGATCTAGCTGCAACAAAAGGCACACCTGTCTATGCTTCTGCGAGTGGAAAAGTCACTACCTCTAAAAACAGCGGTGCATATGGTAAACACGTTATGATTTCACATAGTCTAAAGAATCAAAAATACGTAACCGTTTATGCTCATATGAATAGTATTTCGGTAAAAAGTGGTCAGACAGTCTCTAAAGGTATGAAGATTGGAACAGTTGGGAATACAGGAAACTCGTTCGGAAATCATTTACACTTTGAGATTCATAAAAACAGTTATAAATACAGCAGTTATTCTGCAGCGAATAGTGTCAACCCATTGAACTATTTGTAACCTAAAAAAAGAAGAGAGGATGTCCTAAGACAGCATCTTTTCAGATCATAGAAAAACCCTCATTTCGACGTCGAAATGAGGGTTTTTCTATGATCTGAAGCGACTTCATCAAGTCATTTATTTTGAAGTGGATTGCTGTGATCTAGCGTCTCATAAGACTTGTCTCAAAAGTGAGGTGATATTTTGCGGAAAATTGGTTATGTACGTGTCAGTTCAACTAGTCAAAACCCTTCAAGACAATTTCAGCAGCTAAGCGAATTCGGAATGGATATTATATACGAAGAAAAAGTTTCTGGGGCAACGAAGGAACGTGAGCAACTTCAAAAAATGTTAGAGGACTTACAAGATGGTGACACCATTTATGTTACAGATTTAACTCGAATTACTCGTAGTACACAAGATTTATTTGAATTGATCGATTACATACGAAGGAAAAAAGCCAGCTTAAAATCACTCAAGGATACATGGCTAGATTTATCAGAGGATAATCCATACAGCCAATTCTTAATTACAGTAATGGCTGGTGTTAACCAGTTAGAGAGAGATCTTATCCGTATGCGTCAACGTGAAGGGATTGAGCTGGCTAAGAAAGAAGGAAAGTTTAAAGGTCGGATAAAGAAATATCATAAAAATCATGCGGGAATGAATTATGCAGTAAAGCTATATAAAGAAGGAAATATGACTGTAAATCAAATTTATGAAATTACAAATGTGTCTAGGGCTTCATTATATAGAAAGCTATCGGAAGAGAACAAATAGTTCAGTCCTATTCCATTAATTGGCCAGATAATGTTATGTACTTAAAGTCTTATGCAGTTTGGTTATTTTGTTATTAGAATTGGGTACTCCAATTCTTTTTTTATGAATTTTTTTACTCATTCAAATAAACACTTGAATGAATTATTAAAAATGGTTATACTATATTCAAATAAACACTTGAATGATATTGGGGTGAGAATGTGATTAAGAAAGATACTTGTGAAATTTATTGTTATGACGAAGAAAAGGTCAATCGAATACAAGGTAATTTACAGACAGTAGATATTTCTAGTGTTGCCCAAATGTTAAAAGCTATTGCAGATGAAAATAGAGCAAAAATTACCTATGCTTTATGTCAAGATGACGAACTGTGTGTGTGTGATATAGCAAATATTATAGGTGTTACGGTTGCAAATGCCTCTCATCACCTGCGAACGCTCCATAAGCAAGGGATTGTTAAGTTTCGAAAAGAGGGAAAACTTGCATTTTATTCATTAGATGATGAGCATATCAGACAAATTATGATGATTGCATTGGCACATAAGAAAGAGGTGAAGATCAATGTCTAGTGGGAAAGCAAAACTGTCTGAAGAAGAAATGAAAGCCTATCGTGTTCAAGGATTTACTTGTACTAACTGTGCAGCCATTTTTGAAAATAATGTTAAAGAACTTCCCGGTGTTCAGGATGCGAAAGTAAATTTCGGAGCATCTAAAGTTTATGTTAAAGGGACGACAACCATTGAAGAATTAGAAAAAGCAGGAGCATTTGAAAATTTAAAAATTCGAGATGAAAAAGAACAAAGGGTAGAACGAGAACCTTTTTGGAAGCAGAAAGAAAACATTAAGGTATATATATCAGCTCTTTTACTTGTAGTTAGCTGGTTCTTAGGAGAGCAGTATGGTGAAGAGCATGTTCTACCGACAATTGGTTATGCAGCGTCCATTTTAATCGGTGGATATTCGTTATTCATTAAAGGTCTCAAAAATCTAAGCAGATTAAATTTCGATATGAATACGCTTATGACTATTGCAATTATAGGAGCTGCAATCATTGGTGAATGGGGTGAAGGGGCAACCGTTGTTATCCTATTTGCGATTAGTGAAGCATTAGAGCGTTATTCAATGGATAAAGCACGTCAATCTATTGAATCTTTAATGGATATTGCCCCAAAAGAAGCGTTAATTCGACGAGGCAATGAAGAAATGATGATTCATGTTGATGATATTCAAGTTGGAGACATCATGATTGTTAAGCCCGGTCAAAAGTTAGCAATGGATGGAATAGTGGTTAAAGGTACATCGACATTAAATCAGGCTGCGATTACAGGTGAAAGTGTTCCAGTAACGAAAACCACAAATGATGAAGTATTTGCAGGAACCTTGAATGAAGAAGGGTTACTTGAGGTTAAAGTAACAAAACGAGTTGAAGATACTACTCTTTCAAAAATCATTCACTTGGTAGAAGAAGCCCAAGCAGAACGGGCCCCTTCTCAAGCGTTTGTCGATAAATTTGCAAAATACTATACACCAGCTATTGTCATACTAGCTCTTTTAATTGCGGTAGTTCCACCATTATTTGGCGGAGACTGGAGCCAATGGATTTATCAAGGCTTAGCTGTATTAGTGGTTGGTTGTCCTTGTGCCTTAGTAGTCTCAACTCCAGTTGCTGTGGTTACAGCAATAGGAAATGCAGCGAAAAATGGTGTTTTAATTAAAGGTGGTATCCATTTAGAAGAAGCAGGACACTTAAAAGCGATAGCCTTTGATAAAACAGGAACATTAACCAAAGGGATTCCTGCTGTAACAGACATTGTGACATATGGTAGAAATGAAAATGAATTAATGACCATAACAGCAGCCATTGAAAAAGGATCACAGCACCCTCTTGCTTCAGCGATTATGCGAAAAGCAGAAGAAAATGGATTAAAATTCAACGAAGTAACAGTAGAGGATTTTCAATCCATTACAGGTAAAGGCGTTAAAGCCAAAATAAATAATGAAATGTATTATGTGGGAAGTCCAAATCTTTTTGAGGAATTACACGGAAGCATTTCAAGCGATAGGAAAGAAAAAATTGCCGATATGCAAACTCAAGGTAAAACGGTGATGGTGTTAGGAACAGAAAAAGAAATTCTTTCGTTTATTGCCGTAGCCGATGAAATGAGGGAATCGTCTAAAGAAGTTATCGGCAAGTTGAACAATATGGGAATCGAAACAGTGATGCTAACAGGCGATAACCAAAGAACGGCAACAGCCATCGGAAAACAAGTTGGTGTTTCGGATATTAAAGCTGACTTACTTCCAGAAGATAAGCTTAATTTTATTAAAGAACTTCGAGAAAAACATCAAAGTGTGGGGATGGTCGGAGATGGCGTGAATGATGCTCCAGCCCTTGCGGCATCTACCGTTGGTGTAGCAATGGGTGGTGCTGGAACTGATACAGCTTTAGAAACGGCTGACATCGCCTTAATGTCTGATGATTTGAGTAAATTGCCATATACAATAAAATTAAGCCGTAAGGCTTTAGCAATCATCAAGCAAAACATTACCTTCTCTTTGGCGATTAAATTAGTGGCATTACTTTTGGTCATGCCCGGTTGGTTAACACTTTGGATAGCTATATTTGCTGATATGGGAGCAACTTTACTTGTAACATTAAACAGTTTACGCTTATTGAAAATCAAAGAATAGGTTCTAAAATGGGCGTCAACTATCGGGTGCGATCATTGAAAACAATGTTATGCTTCAAAAGGGATATTAACAGGAAATATACAACTAAAGGACGCTTTAACTGAGCAACGGAAAAAGCCAAATTTCTCAATTGATGTTGAGAAATTTGGCTTTTTAGTATGGGAATTTCCTTAGCATTGTAAATCCGCATTTTCCTGACGCTACCCCTTATAGAACCACTCTCCCCAACTACCAAGTTGGAGTAAAGGTGGGACGATCATCAGCAACAATGCACCTAGGAAGACGAACGGTGTATACACTTTCGCGAAACGATCGATGAACGCTTCACTCGGTGCTTTATTATCCTGCGCTTCCTCGACCAGTTCAATGATGTGCGCAAGCGTCGTCTCTTGATACGTCTTCTCGACGATCATGTCGAACGAACGATCCATGTTGAGCGTTCCGGCAAATACGTGATCGCCTTCCTTCTTATCGACAGGAATCGATTCGCCCGTGATCGGTGCTTGATTGATGGTCGTCGTCCCGTTCAGGATCGTGCCGTCCAGTGCAACCTGATCACCTGGTCGAATCCGGAGGATTTCTCCGACTCGCACCGCTTCCACCGGTTTACGTCTAACGTCCCCGTCCGTCAGCACGAAGGCTTCCTTCGGAGACAGTTCGATCAGTTTCTGAATGGAATTGCGCGTCCGCGCAAGGGAGCGATTCTGAAGCAAATTGCCGATGGCAAAGAGGAAGACGACGGTCGCTCCCTCGAGCCACTCCCCGATACATGCGGCACCGATGGCTGCTACGCTCATCAATACGTTCATGTCGAGTGAGCGGGCACGGACGGCATAATAGGCACTCCGGAAAACTCTCCCCCCACTGAGGATCAAGGCGATACCGTACAAAACATTCGGAAGATACGCTACTCCGCTCGTTTGGATGAGCAATCCCAGACCAATCAAAATCCCGGACAGGATCAAGGAGATCCCCTCGAACGACCGGACCGGTGCCTCGGACGTTTTCTTTCCCTTGACGTATCCATCGAAACCGATCTTGTTCAGCTCGCTTTGGACTTGTCGAGCATCCAGCTGATGGTCGATTTCCATCTCCCCACGGGCAAACGAAACTGTGACGGTCTGGACATTTTGCATCTTTTGAAAGTGTTGTTCGATCGTCTTAGCACAGCTACTACAGTCCATCCCGGAAACGGTGAATGTTTGGACGAGCTGATCTGATTTATCGGGAAGGGGCGGAAGCGATGACCGCGCTCTATCTGATCGGCGATACGCTCCTCTACGGTTGTCTTGCGCTGTTGATCGGTTTCTTTTCCGTCCAGCTCATCCCTCGTTCTTACCGACCTGACGTATCGCTTTCAATCCGCTGGGTTCGCATGCTCATCGTGCTGATGCTGTTATCCTTTTCCCTGTCCGTCTTACGAATCGTACTGTATTTATATGAAGAGATCGGTTTTTGGATAACACTGCAATCCGTGTTACTTACATTCGAGGCAGGGAACGCTTGGATTCTGATGGCTCTCTGGAGTGTACTCCTTCTCATCGTCATCAATCGTGCATCACTCAGTCCTGGACGTATAAAACTAGGAGTATTCCTTGTTATGGCGATGGTCGTTACGTTCGCGTGGTCCGGGCACGCCTCTAGCATCAAAGGGGCAGAAGGCATGCTCGTACATTCTATTCACGCACTCGCCGTCTTCATCTGGACCGGTGGATTGCTCATACTCGGCTTTTGGAGTCCATCAGACCGTAACTGGGGCATCTTCCTCGAATGGTTCAAACCACTCGTGACGCTATGTTTCTTACTGATCGTCGGTTCCGGCATCTATCTGATGTCTGTCGTCGTGCAGGTAGAGGAGTATTCCGATTCCTGGATTTTACCGTATGGACAAGCCTTACTCTGGAAACACGTCCTGATTCTACCCGTGCTGATCATCGGTATCATGAACGGGAAGTGGAGTTACGCGTCTCCTGAACGATCGTTTGAAGTCCGACGGATGCGGATGCGCATGGAAGGCATCTTGATCCTGCTTCTCTTCACAGCGACTGCGTGGCTCGGTCAACAGGAACCCCCTCACTCGATCAAGGATACTCTTCAATCCAGCGGGGCTGGTCCACTGTCAGGGTTTCTTTTCCCTAGCTTGCGTTTCACCTATTCTGATATCCGGTTCGAGCCGACCATGATATCCCTCTTCTTGATGGCAATCAGCCTCCTTTTCGTGGGATTGTTGGTGTACGTCATCCGATCAACCCAAGACTCCATCAAGACCCTCTATCTTGGATTAGGCGTCTCGATCTCATTATTTTTCGCCGCGTTGTATAGTATTTCCGTGTATTTATGATCCTCCACATGAGCATTTCAGCGTGTGCGACGTCTTATACAAAAAGAAAGGCATGCGATACAGCAGTCTTTCTTTTTTCATACTTATTCATCATTTTCATACTAGTTATAACAGGTTCAATCCTATTTTAAATCGGTGCCATTTCTAGACTACTACTGGAATATGTATTACAATGTATTACAAAGGAGATGATAATCATGAGTACCATTTCCGTACGTCTGGATGACCAGGATAC
Organism: Exiguobacterium acetylicum; assembly: GCF_022170825.1. Taxonomy (NCBI): domain Bacteria; kingdom Bacillati; phylum Bacillota; class Bacilli; order Caryophanales; genus Exiguobacterium; species Exiguobacterium acetylicum. Next base: position 10,153 of record NZ_CP081879.1, read on the forward strand.
ACGACTCATCAAGGAATATGCGAAGGCGAAGAACATCACGATTTCTACACTCGTTCGCGATGCCGTCCTCGACCGCATCGAAGACGAAATCGATTTACAACTCTATCATGATTCGATGGCAGCACACCGTAAAAAATCAGAAGCGATCTCTTTCGACGATATGATGAAGGAACTTGATTTAGAATGACAGCATTTACGGTAGAGTTTGAGCGCGGAGCTCAAAAGTCTCTCAAGAAGATGGATCCTCAACAAGCGCGGATCATCATGTCCTGGATCAAGAAGAATCTGGTCGGGACGGATGATCCGCGTCGTCACGGTAAAGGACTCGTCTCGAATCGCTCGGGTGAATGGCGGTATCGCATCGGTGATTATCGTCTGATTGCTGACATCCAGGATGAAAAAGTCGTGATTTTGATTCTCGAGATCGGGCATCGTCGTGATATCTATAAATAAGACAGGTAGAACTCACATCTGAGGAAATATGTGAGTTTTCTTTTTTTTGTTTTTAAAACGACCGTTAAAAACACAAAAATGATCACTCTCTCACAATGATGATGTACCTAACTGATTAATTGTGCTATCGAGAGTCTATAAACTCATCTTTTTATCAATGTACGTCAAATAACCTAGAATGCGTATATAAGACAGAAATTCGCTCAAAGCAGTTTTTTTCTTCATCTACTTAATCATCAACGATTGTGTTCGTAAAAATTAGTTTCAAAGAGCATAGAGAAAGGCGTATACATTTCGATGTCGAAATATGTATACGCCTTTCTTATTTAATCATCATCGAACGCTCTAATAGCATCTTCAAGTCCACTCAGAATGAAAAATGCTCATCCACTTGCCCCATCATTCATCGACCGATGTGGACGGAAGTGAAGACGAACTTATCGTAACGGTGCCTCGAGAACGAGTACTCGAACGGCTTCCCGTTCCCGAGGAAGACGACTTGCTCGACCTCGATGATTGGATCGGTCTCCTCGTTCCCGAGATAATCGCGGTCCCACTGGTCCGGTTTATCTGCGCGGATCATCTTATGTGAGCTCGTGATCGTGTAACCGAGGTCCTCCTGGATGTATCGATAGATTGAACTATCGAGGACCTCCTTCGTCACACCAGTAATCAACGAGGAGGGCATGAACGTATGCTCGATCACGTAAGGTTCGTCATCGACATAACGGACGCGCCGGATTTCATAGACGGGATCCGTCTTCTCAATCATCAGATGACGGGCGACCTCTGCATCCGGGAAGCGTACCTCGAACTGGAGAACCTCACTCCTGACGGCCCGCTCGCCGAGCAGCTTCGTCAACCCTTGGGATTCTTTGTTCAACACGTTGATCCTACCCTGTGAGAAGCTCGAGGGCAGGATGAAGGTCCCCTGTCCTCGCTGGCGATAGATGATGCCTTCCGATACCAGGATTTCGAGAGCCCGCTTCATCGTCATCCGGCTGACCGCGAACTCCTCCGCGAGTTGGATTTCGTCCGGCATCGCTTCCTCGACATCATAACCTCCGCTAAGGATTCGTCCGCGCAGTTCATCTGCGATTTTCTCATACTTTGGTTTCTTTTTAGTAGACATGATTACACCCCATGTATAGACATATACGTATAATATAACAAAAAAGGATGACCAGGGCTAGATATACCCTGATCATCCTTCCTCATCTCACGAACCCATTCTCTTCGATCACGCGCTTGAACCAGTGACCACTCTTCTTGACCGTCCGGCCCTGACTCGTAAGGTCCACACCGACGAAGCCGTAGCGGTTCTTGTAGGCGTTACTCCAAGACCAGTTGTCCATGAAGGTCCAGAGGTGATAGCCCTTGACGTTCGAACCTTCCTCCATGGCCCGATGCACCCACTTCAGGTGCTCCGCGATGAAGTCGATCCGGTAATCGTCCTGGATGCTGCCTTCCGCATCGCGATAGCGTTCCTCCCCTTCGACCCCCATCCCGTTCTCCGAGATGAAGCATTCGATGTTCCCGTAGTTCTCACGAAGGTTCGTCAGGATGTCATAGACGCCCTTCTCATAGATCTCCCAGCCACGATGACGGTTCATCTTCCGCCCTGGCATCTCATAGTAGTCGAACAGGTGCTCAGGCATGAACGGTGCCTTCGGGTTCGGGAGGTGTTCCTTCACCTTAATCCGTCTCGGCTGATAATAGTTGATGCCGAGCAGGTCGACCGTGTGGGTCGCGATCTTCTGTCGATCCAGTTCCTCCATCAGAGGAAGCGCATCCTGTTCCTTCAACAGGTCTATCAATTCTGACGGGAATGTCCCGAGGACGGACGGGTCCAGGAAGGAACGATTGAACAGGATGTCCGCCAGATGAGCGGCATGGAGGTCCGCCTCGTTCTGGCTTCTCGGATAAGACGGCGTCAGGTTGAGGATGATGCCAATCTTTCCAGCCTGGCCCGACTCCTTATACGCCTCGATGGCAAGGGCACTCGACAAGATTGAATGATAGGCGACCTGGACGGCGCGCTTGAAATCCACCACGTTCGGATAATGGAAGTCGTACAGATAGCCTCCCTCGACCGGGACGATCGGTTCGTTGTGCGTGAACCATTTCGTCACACGGTCCCCGAACAGCTCGAAGCAGACCTTGGCATAGTCGACGTAACGTGCGACGACGTCCCGGCTCTCCCAGCCACCCTGATGCTGCAACGCGAGCGGCATGTCGAAGTGGTACAGGTTGACGAAAGGCTCGATGCCGGACTGGATCAGCTCGTCGATCACGCGGTTGTAGAAATCGACGGCGAGCGGGTTGACCTCCCCTTCCCCGGTCGGGAACAGACGGGACCAGGAGATCGACATCCGGAACGAGTTGTGCCCGAGTTCCTTCATCAGGGCGATGTCCTCTTCGTACTGGTGATAGAAGTCGGACGCCACCGTCGCACCGACGCCGTCGAAGAAACGATTCGGCTCCTGCTCGTACCAGTAGTCCCAGATGTTCGGTCCCTTACCTCCCTCATACGCAGCGCCTTCCATCTGCGTCGCGGATGCGGCCGTCCCCCACCAGAAGTCGGTCGGGAAGGTATACTTCTTCTCCTGCACGGTCGTGTTCTCTGTCTGATTCATCCTATGCACATCCTATCTATAGTTGTTTTTCACTCAATCGACGTCGTTCAGCCGATTTGTTCCTTCTTCTCCTGCGTGGCGTTCGCCTCCTCGCGCTCCTTCTTCAGGTTCAGTCGATCGATGAAGACGAGGAACGGGAACCAGACCGCCATGATGATGGCGAAGTTGACGAGCTGTAACAGACCTCCGGCGAGGGAGTTGGTCGCCATCATGCCGCTGATGAACATCGGGACGGTCCACGGCACGGCTACGCCGGTCGGAGGCGGGACGATGCCCGTCGACATGGCGAAGTATGTCACGGTCACCGTGATCAATGGTGCGACGATCCATGGAATCATAATCAACGGGTTCATGACAATCGGGAGCCCGAAAATCATCGGCTCATTGACGTTGAAGACACCAGGGCCGATCGATAGTTTCCCGATCTGCTTCAATTGCTTGGAGCGCATGAACAACAGGATGGCGACGACCACCGCCAGCGTCGAACCCGAGCCCCCAATCCCGACGGTGTAGATTTCGATGAACTGTTTGCTGATGATGTTCGGGATTTCCCCGTTCGCGGTATAGGCGTTCAGGTTCTCGAGGGACAGCGTGTTCCAAATCGGGTCCATCACCGAGTTGACGATGACCTGTCCATGGAGACCGAAAAACCAGAACAATTGGACGAAGAAGATGGCGATCAATGTCGGGACGAGACCGTTCCCTAGGTTGACGAGTGGTTTCTGGACGAGATTGAAGATGAGGTCATGTAGGTTCGTGTCCAAAAGTGAAGTGACTGCGATGTTGATCCCGAGGAAGACGGTGAGCGTAAGTAATGCCGGTACGAGTGCCGAGAACGATTTGGCGACCGCGGTCGGTACACCGGCCGGCATCTTGATCGTCCAGTTCTTCTGGACGATGAAGCGATAAATCTCTCCTGCCAGGAATCCTGTGATCATGGCGAGGAACATGCCCTTCGCGCCGAGTCGGTCGAGCGGGATGACGTTACCCACCGGATCCGTGACGTTTTCGACCGAGACGAAGAACGGAGTAAGTAATAGGAACGAGACGAGGGCGATGACACCACCGAATACGGCTTCGACCTCATAACTCTTGGATAGATAATAGCCGATACCGAACACGACGAACAATGACATGATGCCCATCGTCGCGGATGGTGCATTCCCGAGCGACGTCTTGAAGGCGTCGAGCACGCCAGGGGACATGAACTTGTCGAGGAACGGTAGGTTGGCGACGACGACGATTAAAGAACCGAACATCGTAATCGGGAAGGCAAGCATGAATGCGTCACGTAACGTCTGCAGGTAGCGACTGTTGTTCAAGAATGCCGCCATCGGCATCAGGAAACGGCTCAACAGGTCGAACCACTTACTATTCTCTGTCATCTCAAACACTCCTTATCATTTTTTAGAGAACTTATGTTCCATGAGCTCGATGAGCCCGGCCGTCAGATCCAACATCGTCTGCGTCGACATCAGATGATCCTCCGCGTGTAGTAACAGGAGGGACAGCGTCGTCGGTTCACCGCTCGCTTCCTTCTGGACCTGCCCGAAATGGACCTGATGTGCTTCTTGTAGTTGAGCGCGTGCATCCGACAGCAACCGCTCGAACTCCTCGAACGTCCCTTCCTTATAGGCTTCGATCGCCTCACGAATCGTACTTCTGGCATTCCCGCTGTGGAGGATCATCATGAACGCGACTTGCTCGATCGTTTGTTCGTTCGTCTGCATGTCGTTCACCCCATCAACTTCACGGCTTGTTCATATGCCGCTTTTCCGTCCGCCATGCCGTACGCCATCATGTCGATCACCTCGACGGGCTTGTCCGTCGCCTTCTGGAACTTCGAGAGAAGGAACCGCATCTGTGGTCCGATTAATATGACGTCTGCGCCATCCATCTCCTTCATCGCCTGGTCCTGTCCGACCGCCCAAATCTTCGCTTCTTCTCCGATGCCCTTCGCATGCTCCTGCATCTTCGACACCAGGATGCTAGTCGACATCCCTGAACTACACGCCAACATGATTTTCTTCATCTGAAATCTCCTCCTTTTTTGTAATCGCTTACAAATATGATTATACGTGTTTTTATTTTCATGTCTATACTTGATATTTAATTTGTTTATTTTTATTTTATAAAAGTGTAGAGTTGTAATTGAAAACAGGATGAAGGAGGAGTTAGCATGCAGGAAGCGATTTATTTCGAACCAATCGTCAAGGAACGGATATGGGGCGGACAGAGACTTCGCGAGTATGGTTTTTCCATTCCCGAAGACATACCGACGGGAGAGGTCTGGACACTCGCGAGTCATCCGAACGGGACTACGCGCGTCAAATCCGGACCGTTCGTCAATCTCGATCTGGAAGAGTTGTGGTCAAACCAACCTGAAATCTTCGGCATGGAGACGGATTCCGATTTCCCGCTCCTGTTGAAGTGGATTGATGCCTCGACTGACCTATCCGTCCAGGTCCATCCGAACGACGCCGATGCCAGACGTTATGAGCAACAACCTTACGGAAAGAACGAATGTTGGTACATCATCGATTGTCCGGAGAACGCCTCCCTCATCCACGGGCATTCCTTTTCTTCCCCGGAAGAGTTCGACGAGGCCGTCCGTCAGGGGACGTTGTTGCAGTCATTGCATCACGTACCCGTATCGAAGGGTGACTTCCTCTATGTATCGGCTGGGACCGTCCATGCCCTGACGGAAGGATGTGTCGTCCTCGAAATCCAACAGAACTCGGACACGACCTATCGTCTGCATGACTATGATCGTCTCGATCCAGTCACCGGCACTCGGCGTACACTCCACATCGAACAGGCCCGCCGCGTGATACGGTTCCCTCACTATCGTTACTTAGAGCCTTCCGTCACGTTGTCCCCATCCAGAAGACGGTTGACGCGGAATCCTGATTTCTTCGTCGAGGAGTGGACCATCCGTCAGACCCATGCACTAGACCCGAGCCCGTCGTTCCGTATCATCACCGTCGTCGAGGGGACCATCGAATTGGACGACGTCGTATTATCGGTCGGGGCGACCGCACTCCTCCCTGCCGGCAGCGAGCATGTCGTCTCCGGGGACGGTCTCATGTTGGTCACCGGACCTGCTCCAAAGACGACGAAGCCTTTCCGGATCGGTGTCGACCTCGGTGGTACGCAGACACGCGTCGCCGTCGTCGATCAGGAGAACGTCATCAAGCAGTTGTCCTTCCCGACAAATCCTGTCGCCGGCCCTGGGCAGACCATCTCTCACATCGAACATGCCATCCGATACTTCTCGGAAGAGTTCCATCTGACGAACATCGGCATCGCCGCACCTGGTCCGCTCGACGCGAGGACCGGACACCTGTTATCCCCACCGAATCTGCCTGGCTGGGACGACGTCGACCTCATCACCCCCATCGCCTCCCGATTCGGGCTCCCGACCCATCTCGAGAACGACGCGAATGCTGCTGCGCTCGGCGAGGCGTTGTTCGGAGCCGGAAAAACATCCTCTTCCGTCTATTATGTGACGGTCAGCACCGGAATCGGCGGGGGCTATGTCCATGAGAAGAAGCTCATTCGCGGGGCCAATGGGTATGCAGGAGAAATCGGCAACACCATCATCGATTCTTCCGGGCCCGTCCATCCGGTGCTCAACGTCGGATCCCTCGAGGGGTTGGCGAGCGGCACCGCACTCCAATCACGTGCCTTGGAGAAGGAAGCCTCGTCCATCGAGATGCTGCTCACCGTACCCTCAGAACGTACCCGGTTCATCAACCACTTGGCGACAGGGCTCGCGAACATCATCCACACCATCGACCCCGAGGCCATCATCATAGGAGGGGGCGTCACAGAATCTGCAGATGTTTTCTGGGAAGAGTTGATCTGTCGAGTCCGAGAGCTCGTCTATCCTGCTCTTCGTCCGAGCATCGACATACGTCTCGCGACATTAAAGGGTCGTGCGGGGGTCATCGGCGCTGCTTACCTTGGTTCATTCTGAACTGGACAGTTTCAAATGCCGCTTATAGTAAAATGGGTTATCGTAAATGATGTAAAGAATCGAATGACTCCGTCGAAAAATTCGTCATGAAACATTAAAAGAGTGCATGCGTCACGAAACGCTTGCACTCTTTTAATGTTCGTCGAGACTATTGATTCATTACATGTAAAAAATAAAATTAAACGAATATTTTATTTCCATAAAAATCAAATTAAAACAATTTTTAGATACATTTTAGTGTAATATACTTTTGAATCTCATAAATAAACTGGGGAGGCAATAGAATGTCTATAGTCAATCTTAAAAGTGTCAAAAAATATTTAACATTACTAACCGTCGGATTAATCGTTTCATGTACTGGAGCCTCATATCCATCTAATCACGCCCAAGCAAAAGAGAAGTCATCATTCATGACCACCAGTTTAAAAAAAGCAACATCAGACTCTAAAAGGTATAGATCTTATGAAAAATCATCAATGTTCTCAAACACCTCAAAAAAAAGCAAATTGCTAACTACCATCCCTAGAAAGACAATTATTACACCAATCCATAAAATAGATGGTTGGTTTAAGGTAAAATATAACAACAAGATTGGATGGGTGTCAGAATATGATTTTCATGAATATTTCGAATTGAAGAGATATCAAACCACGGAGTCCTTGGCACTTCGTAGCAGTCCATCCTCTAGCAGTAAAAAAATCTTGACCGTACCTAAGTCAAAAATAATCATGTCAGCCATAGAAGACAATGGTTGGTATCAAGTTATGTACGCTGATAAAAAGGGCTGGTTATCTGGGAAGCATCTAAGATTCCGTGAAGGGATGAACTATTTTAAAACGAGTAAGGCTTTAAGCTTATACAGTACGTATTCAACAAAAAGTAAGAAGTTAGTCAATCTACCAAAATCAGTAGTTATCTCCTCCAACCAAAAACATGATGGATGGTATAAGACTAGCTATGGTAAAAAAATAGGATGGGTCCAGGCGAAGGACATCAAGCCACATACTTTTCCTAAACCAGATGCCATGGATTATGGCGTATTAGTAAAAGATGACTATGCCAAGGCAAATCTTCTAATGTTTACCATCAAAGAATCCGGATCATTCTATGGAACAAAAAAGGGGTTCGGTCATTCATACGATATAGATAGCAATCGATTCATGATAACTGGATTTAACACGGAGTCATATACATTAGCTGCTAAAGCTCTATCAAAAATGACAGGCATTCCTGATTTCGATGGATATCGTCTCGCATTAATGAGTTGTCGTGTAGATGCATATGTTTCCTATCGAGGATTAGATTTTGATCATGATGGAGCAGTGATTGCAATTGACTTTTAATGTTCAGCAGTTGATGACTTCGACAAAAGTCACTGAACAGTACGTTTAACTATTACCATTATTTAGCCCGCAGTGAATTTTTCCGTTGCGGGCTTCGTTTATTCTTCATATTTAAACTAAATTCGTTAACACTTTGATGTCTACAGCATTAAATAATAGGTATCCCCATATCCTTAAGTCATCATCTGTCCGATATCATCATGAGGCATGATTAACTGACTGCAGAGCAGCGTCGTCATAAAGAAGGACTTGTCTTGGAGCACTTAAGTGAGTGACTTTTACAGAATCGGCGAACACAAACTGATCACTGACACTACAGGTGCGAAAACCATTATCTTGATTCATGATATTGAACAGCTCTTAATATTATGAATCAACCAGCAGAGATTCTCATATTGAACCAATCCTTGAATGGTGGACACTCATAAGTGACACCATTTGTTTTTTACGTGATGGTTTCTTACTCATCATGGATTTTTTGTCGCTGAAGATGACGGGATTCGACCTTCCCCCATGCTAAGACATCGAATTTCTCGAATATCATCCGGGTGTTTATCTTCGGGAAATCTGAAACTGAATTAGTCCAGTAAGTCTCTTTCATTAAGACTCGTTCGTGAATTTTCACGCCTTATACGAAGATTTCATTCGGCATCACAATTAATCATACGTTTGCTAGATTGTCCAAAAGAAACTTGATTTTAGTGCTTCGTATTATTTAAAAACAAAAATAGCAATCAAATACGAAAAACAAATTTACTATAAATAACAAAAAAGTTAATTTTAGATATTTCAAAACATTACAATAGAACAAGATGAGAAAAGGAGATGATTACGTTGAGAAAAAAAGCAATAATATCTGGTGCTTCGTTAGCACTCTTATTCACAGTAAGTCCGGTTTCTGCTCAAGAAAACAGTTCATTTACTTATGTCGTACAAAACAATAAGAATGTTGTGGGCGGGATTTATAAATCGGTCCCAAATAAAAAGGAAACGTTGCTAGTGAAGAGTGGAAAATCAAATTTTAACAAACAAGTATTAGCTGCCCAAACAGTCGGCAAGAGTCTTGTTTACGAAAAAGTAACTGGTCGAGAAAATTTAAGATCATATTATTGTGATAGTGAATTATACAAGGTGGATATTTTAAGTATGACTAAAGGTAAAACTACAAAGATTGCAACCGAGTATGTACCACCCAAACCTACAGAAAATATGAAGGTCGTAGGTTCGTCTTTATACTATGTTAAATATGAAAACTTTAAAAAAGATGATAGCGTTTTTTCAGTCGTTAAATCTGATTTAACAGGGAAGAAGAAGAAAACATTGATGAAAGGCGTCAAAGATTTTTGGATACGAGACAAAAGCATCTTCGTAATAAAGAACGATAAACTTCAAAAAATGAATTTAGAAGGGAAGAATCTGCAGGTCATAAAAAGCCTGAAATATGACCTATTTCCTACTCAATCGTGGTGTGCAGGAAAAAACTATAACGTCTCAGAAAATTCTTTGACAGTATATGACCAGTTAGCCGAGGACCGTAGTGATTATAAGTTCATGGCCTATGATTTTATAAAAAACAAAAATACCACACTTAGTTTCACGTTCAAGATTGACGACCGGAATCCTCTTCCGGAGAATGTAAACTTAGAAAAGAAGAAAATGATCATTGCTAGTTTGATTCCAAGTACAAATTATGAAAGCAAGTTCAATTATAATTTGTATGATTTTAATGGTAAGAAAGTTAAAACGTTAATTAAATCAGTTGAAAAAGAAAATATCATTTATACCGATATGTCAAAAGGACGTATTTTGTATAAAGTTGGCCAAAAATTGAAATTGATTAAGTTTTGATTTTTCGTAAAAAGTATGAATATGAAACAACTCTTTAAAGATGCATACCATAATCTTTCAATGTAAATTGAGATTATGGTATGCATCTTGTTTTTCCCGAGTTCATCCATTATATATAGTCATAAAAAATAGCATAGATTGAACAAAAAATTCATCAAATCATGGTTCACGACCATCCTATGTCATGATTCAAATATGCTATCTAGGAACCCTTCCTTATGCTTATAGAGCATCTCCGTATCAGTAGAGAAGTAACCACCTTTTCCTCGAATATTCGTAATGAGGGTAGTCCGGTCTAAGTTCAGACGGAACTTTTTCAAAATGTAATCGCTCATCATCTCGATATCAATCCCACCTTCCTCTGGTAGCAGATCAAGAAGGAATCTCCCGATTGTCCGCTTGTCACGACCGATGTAGAAGATGTCTCCACGAGCCGTCCGGATGGAACCTACACGTTTCTGTGTACGGATCAACTCCTCGAAGAAAATGTCTTCCATCCCGAGCTCGACGATAGGCGAATCGAGGTCTGTCCGGATTGACGAGAAGGTGAAATAGTCCTCTCCTGAATGTTTGACGATTTCGAGCATCTGCTTGATAAGAGTCTTGATCATCCCCTTGTTCACGCCTACCTTTCTCAATCGCGCAATCGAGATGTAGGTGGATGCATCGAAGCGGAAAAGATCATGTTTGTCCTCCATCCGCTTGACGATGCGTCTGAACGAAGAGGACTTGTATACGGGGGAATCCGGGACCGTGAAGAGCTCCTCCCGTGACAGGATGGACTCGAAGTAGGACTCTGCATTGCCGTGGACCGTACGTAGGACGAGGCCACCTTGATTGATGAAGCCGACCTTTTCGAGGGCACCTGCGTTCAGATAACGGGAGCTGAACTGCTCGATGTGAGGGAAGGCCTCCTCCAACTCCTCGTAGGTATAGATTTCCTTCGTGAGACGTCTCGAGAACCAGGCTGCCTCTTTTTTCGTGAGGAGGGACATGCTCTGCCCGAGCGTACCGTCAGGTGAGAGGTAATCCGGAAGCTCCCGACGGATGGACTGCCTCACCGACGCCCCCGATAGTCCGAATCGTTCCTCGACGAGAGACAAGAAATCCTTCATCCCAATCGGGGCATGCTGTCGGATCAACTTCTTCAACCATTCGGCCTTCTCCATTGACCCGATGACAATCTCCGACTGCTTCACGACGGCGATGTTCGCCGCCTCGACATATCGACGGATGACGTATTGCAGTTCATCGGGATCCTGACAATCAAGCTCCTCCATCAGCGAGGGGTCGAGCCTGAAGAGATGATTCGTCCCGTAGAAGCCAGGCTCGATACGGAGTAGGCCGCGCAATCTCTGTAGACGTCTCTGCGTCAATCTTGAACGATCATAGTAACGGAAACGTTTTCCCGAAGACGGGATGACGGACTCCGACTGAGTGGCGATCGTGGCTAGCTTCCTGGGTTCTGTCTTCAATCGTACAGCCATCCCAATCTTGTAGGTCTCTTCGACGTACTGATCATAGACGACCTTCCATTCTTCCATCGTTCTAGCCGCTTCGTCAGCACGCGACCATAGGACGTGCTCGAAGACGTTCGCCCTCGTCACCTGCATGACCTCACCGTCACGAGTGACGATGAGTGATAGATATTTCAAGAATGCTTGACGTTGTCGCTCGTTCAGCCTCCCGTATAGTCCCTTGATGTCCTCCGTACCCGGTCGCACCCGCACGGAGAGGAAACGATGGATGGAGGCGGGTTCATCGAACACCTTCATGAAGACGTACTCGGGAATGGCGAAGCGCTCGAAACGTTGAAGATACCTCCTCGCCTCCTTCACGTGAGTGACGGGAATCCTGTTGTGTGATTGTCTCAGACGTATTTGGACCTCCCTCGCCTCGATGCCATGTTTCCTCGAGATTTCTTGCAAAGTGAGTCCTTCCTCTAGTCTGTCACGGAGCAGCTCCATTTCTGGTCCCATCGACGATAGTATCGCGCGTAGTGTACGTATCCGTTTCTTGTACTGACCACCTTCCGTCCGGACAATCAAGTCCGCATGACACAACTCCTCGAGGAGTTCCAAGAGCTCGGCAGCCCCTTCATCCGTCTCCTTCATCGCATCCTCGAGAGAGAACGTATCCTCGAGACGATCATAGACCGTTTCACGGAACGTACGCTCGAGTCCCTTTCTCGTGATTTTGCGTCTGACCTCCGTGATAGGTAGAGAATCCTCTTCCTTCACTTCGACGGTCGTCGCCACCATCGAGATCGCGTCGAACTTTTCCTCGCCCTCGAGTTCGCGATATGCATCCATGATTCGATGGTAGGCATCGGGTCTGCTATCACCGAGAATCTTTTCGAACATCGGCAAGGTCATCCCTTCGAGGTCTGAAAACTTCATCTTTGCATTCTTCAAGAGATTGAGGTCGGAGAGAGTCATCCCCGTTTCGGGTAGTATCAAGTGATACAGCGTCTTCATCCTGCAGTGACGCAGGATTTCTTCATCGCTCATCATGGACTGAAGGATCAGTACAGCCCGACGGACAGAGGCTGGTACGCCTGGAAGAGATTTTCCTTCCTTCGTGAGCAGTTCTTGGATGGATAACCCCTTCTTGAGAAGAGTGATCGCATTCGAGTGACTCATCTCTATGTCATATTGCTCCAAGATGTCGAGAATACCTAATATGCTCTCCCCTCTATAGACTCTCTTCATCATCATATTTTTTTCGTCTTCGTTCATAGCCTAGTCTCCTCTAACCGTTCCATGCATATGCTTCAGAACATAGATATTGAAAATAATTAAGATACCCTAAAAAATCTCCTTCTAAATTCGATTTTTATTTTACCTATATTTTACTATCATCCCTCTATTTTTTATAGCCTATTACCAGTACTTTGACCTAGTGCTTTAACAATAAAGGAATTCTTTCGGAAAGGTTGAATAGGAAAGAACAACAGTCGAATATTAGTCTCCAGAAAAGGAAGTGTTAAGGATGCCGATAAAAATGTTTCTTACACTACGCCCACGCGTCGAAGCAAAAGTCCTTCACGAAATCATCACGTATAATCGTGAATTATTCATGCTGAAACACGCTAAAAGAGCACAGCAAGGTGATTACGGAAGCTATTTAAGGTTCTTGGCGGCAGGTTCCCTCGAAAGATTCTATCTCGATGACGTCGACATCGAATCGAAGATGTTCATCAATCAATCCGAAGCCTTCGCCTTCATCAACGGGAGCAACAACATCGACGAGGGACAACGTGCATTACATTATGAAATCAAGTCGAAGCTAAGAATGTATATCAAGGAGGCTGAAAGGGAAATCGTCCCCCTTTCTAAAAAGGCTCGCTCCTTCGTAAAAAAATATCCCGCGTATTCGTCTGTTTACGAACCAGATGACATTCCCGAAAGTGTCGATCACGTCAAGTCCTTCATGGAACGATATTCATTCAGTTGGAGAGAACAGTTGCACATCCATGATTGGTTCGTCATGAATGTGCAGAGCGGGAAGGATACGGGAGGAACCTACATGGTATCCAAGGAAGAACTTCAACAGTTTCTATATGCCTTAGAACAGACTAGATTGGAAAAGGTCGATATGAATCGTCAGGATCATCCGGACGGAATTAATGATGAAACTACACGACATCCTCTTAAGCTTTCTCAGATGATGCCTTCATCCTACCGGACATCATTCGGTAAAATGAAATATGATGAATCCCACGATGAAGAAAACGCACGAACCACTGAATTCTTAAGGAGAGCACTTGAAGAGGTCGACTTCCAGAAATATATGTATGCCTACCACGGGAAATGAGGTCTCTAAGGATTGTTGATGACATCGACATCCATACCTCACATCCTATGATGGAACGAAAAACAAGACACCCCTTCATCGCTCGTCCCGGATGGAGGGGTGTCTGTATTCGGAAGCATTTTAAAATTTTGGTGATTTGAAGGTCTTCGCTTGTCATATCACTGATGATTGAAAGATTTAATACACCTTGATCGTCAATGACCTTGTTTGATAGCCCTTCTTCTTCACATCGATTTTCAATGTCGTCCCCTTCTTCAGTTTCGGTAATCTGATCGAGAAGTTTTCCTTCTTATCGATGAGTGTCTTACCCATCAACTTCTTCCCTGCGAATACACTGACCTCTGCCCCTGCATTACCCTTGCCTTTCACCCCTGTACTTTTCGTCGTCACACCTGAGACGCTGAAGTAGGGGAATACTTTCAAGACTTTCGAGATGGTGACCGGTGTGCTTTGGTTCAGGCGGTCGGTAGCCACGACTTGGACTTCCTTCCCCGCTATCGGGGAAGCGACCTTGATTTTGAACAGCCCCTTCGAAGAGCTCTGTCCGGTATAGGTCTTGCCGTTCATCTTCACTTGGACGATCATACCAGGGAGCGTACTACCTTCGATATGGTCGGAAAAGTCGGTGACTTCCTTCACTATCGGAGCTTTCAACTTCTTCGTCTGCTTGATTTCGATACTTTGCGCATAATATACGCCACCCCCGCCTGCATTTGTGTAGATGGAGACCGTATCGCCGACCTTGACGAGTTCCTTCTTGTCACTCAGAGGTATGATCACTTGCTTTTCGTATGCATAGGCCGATGCTGACCAACGAGTCTTCTCGTCCCATATTGACGTATGATAGAAAAGATTCGACTCACCATAAAGAACTTGTTTATCTAGATCGTACCTTACATTCTCCAAGCCCTTCGTCGCCTTCTCCTGACTCACGACCTGTTCGAATGAATACTTGGTAGTCCCATCGGCGTTCAGTGCGCTATATTTAATCGTGAAAGGCAGCTTAGGAAAATTAGTCCATTCCCTTCCATTATAAAAATAGACTTGTTTCCCAGAAATGACGAGAGATGTTTTTTTGCCATTCAGTTCGATGACATGGCGCCCGAAGTTGGGTGTCGATGGAGCAGCAAGGACATAGATGGAATTGCGGCTCTTCGTAGCCATGAAGCGATCGATTTTGTCCAAGGCGTAGATGTCGACGACGCTCTCCTTGTTCGATTCATCGTAGAACTTCAGCTTGGGCGGGTTCTTCGTGACTTCTTTCGGAAGATTTATTTTATACCTGCCATCAATCCCGACCCTTGACGTCCCGATTGACTTGTCTTGTGACCAGATGATCCGGGAACCCGGTTCGCTCAATCCCGAGACGTACATATCACCTTCAAGAGAAGGGTCCATCCGGACGACCGGTCCAGTGACATAGTTGAGGCTCAATACTTTCCATTCCGATTCACAGTCGTTACCGTTGGTGCCTCTTAGTCTGATATATCTGATGCCATCCTCCTTGAACGTATGATCCCCCGTGTTACGGATATAGTACGGAGTCGTATCCATCCCTTCGACACCGCTGTATTCGATTACGGAGTCCTTGACCACTCTTTCGTCCTTGTCGAGGTATTCCACTTGAATCTTACGAACGGAATCGTCTATGTCGACCTGTATCCCCCTTGCCTCGTCGTCCACGTCCTGCTGTCCTGATCGAACGATCACGGGTGGGCTTGCATCTATCTCATCATGCCTTACCGATACCTGCTGATGCTTTTGCCATTCGCCGATGGTCTTGTCGATGGAGAAGTCACCACGCCCTCTCTTGCTGAACTCTCCACGGAAGTCACCCGTCTCATCGGTCGTCAGCGACCGTCTCGAGTTCCAACCTTCGCCGTCGTAAGAGTACTCTATGGACGCATCCGGTTCGGTGTTGACGGAGATGGTCGTATCTCCATCCTTCATCGCCTTGATTCGGGTCACGATGGGCGACACTTCTTGGGTCCATTCCTTCAATACTTGTCCGTCCCTCGACCGGAGCTGGAATTGGAAGCTGGTTTGTTTAGAGATATCGAATCGATACGGATATGTCGGGTTGCTCAGGGTAGTCTTTGTCCGTTCACCATCAGCACGTTCATACTCTACGATTAGATAGGATCCGGTAGGCGCATCGGATAGATATGATTTAATGTCTAATCTGATTTCGGTATCACTTTCCATGAACGACGGGCTGCATGCGCCCTCGGAAGCGGAAACCGTCTGGGAGGCGGCTAAACCGAATCCAAGCGTGATTGCCGTCGTCAGAAATATCTTGTACACCTTATTGCTTTTCACGTCATCATATCCTTTAAGTTAATTTATGTTCTCGTTGATCGGTCAGGTAATCTCCTTGGCTTACATGCCCGTACTTCTTCAGGGTGGATGGTTCAATCAAAGGACTCTGATCGTCTTGTCCTTACTCTTGTTACCAGACTTGTCTTGAGCTCGGATGATCAGGACTGAACCGCCTTTTTGTTTTTTTATCTTCACCTTGAAGATACCTTTTCCATCGACCTTTCCTTCGCCGATTTTCTGTGAGCCGCGGAAGACGGTTATCTTGGCGTCGGACTCTGCCTTCCCATTGACGGATCCGTCAGTGCGCTTCAGCTTGCTCACGCTCGATATCATCGGGGGAGTACGATCCGACACGGTCACTTGTCGCTTAGCGCTTTGATTCCCTGAGCTGTCGACGGCGTGGACGGTCATCTTGGTACCCGCCTCTAATCCAATGATTTTGATGCTGTAGGCTCCCTTATTAGCGATCACGCTCCCGATGACATTGTCACCAATCTTTATGAACACCTTCGCACCGACTTCGGCACGGCCGCTAATCGTCGTCGACCGGTCAGATACAGGATTCATCGTCGGGGCCGGCGGTGGTGTCTTGTCCAAGACGATGATCTTTCTAGGACTCCCGATATTGCCAGCCTTATCGATCGACTGGACAAGTAGCTCAGTGCCCGACTTCTGTTTCGCGATGACGATTCCGTATTTCCCGTCCTTACCGGCCGATTTCTCCCCGATGATCTTTTTACCTACCCGGATTTTGACTTTCGCTCCCGGTTCCGTCCATCCACTGACCAGGGTGGAATGGTCCGAGAAATCATTCACAGTCGGAGGTGATGGAGGGGTCGTATCCTTGACGATGATTTCAGTCACCTGACTGACGTTATCGGCGCGATCCACCGCCATGATTTTTAGTCTCGTCCCACCTTTTTGCGGAGGGATGACCACCTCGTACCCTGATTCCGATTCAACAGGAGAATAGCCGATTTCTTTATCGTCTACTTTTACATAAACAACCGATCCTGAGGAACCCCTTCCCTTAATGAGCGTGGTCCGATCAGTCACTTCGAAAAACACGCTCGGAGTCGAGGGAGGACTAGCGTCTCTGACGATTATTGTCGTCTCCTTACTTCTATGATTCGATGTATCCGTCGCAGTGACGGTCAACGTCGTGTTCGCATCATTTCCGTATATGGATACTTTGAAACGTCCATCTTTCCCGACTACAGATTCCCCCCTGATGCTCGTTTGATGTTTGACGGTGATCGTAGTCCCGGGTTCAGCCGTACCGGTCACGTAAGAATACATATCCGTCACGTCATCGACCTGAGGAGCATCTGGCGGAGTGACATCCTTCACCGTCATCCTCGTCTCCCCACCCACATTACCTTCCGCATCGATCACCATGACGATGGCCATCAATCCGGCTTGCTGTCTATCGACGATGAACTCGAATTCCCCGGTCCCGCTCGCCGTCACAGGTCCGAAGCTTTTCGTCCCTATCTTGAGGATGACAGTCGCGCGAGGCGCTACCTTTCCGCTCACGAGCGTCGTCTGGTCCGTTATATCGTTCACCACCGGGGGAGCGGGCGGTGTCGCATCCTTTTCGCCGACTCCTGATTCGTCGCTCGCATCTCTAGCCTGTATCGCTTTAGGTCTAGAATCTCCAGAAGAAACACTCGTGGGACTAAACTTTTCATTTTGTGTGAAGGCGTTCGTCGTGACGGGCATGCCCGTCTGCATCGCGCCAATCAATAGACTCGTACTGATGAATAATCGCTTGAACCTTTCCATGAATACCTCCAAGATGAATTTTCTTTGCGTACCGCCCTCGCACTTGGTGAATGTGTCATGAGATGACGGTATTTTTCGCCGTATCACTAAAGTCATTATCCTTCTTCATAGATTCGATTGCACCATAGAAATGTATTTTTTTACTTTAGATTACTTTATCTTCTATATTCTTGTTTTTATCAAGAAGAAATCGTATACGGAGAACTTCATCGTTCTATTCGTTCGGATGATACGTCTGGATGAGTTGAACGAAAAAATAACTAAAACGTATACATTTCGGCGTCGAAATGTATACGTTTTAGTTATTTTCAATAATCCTTCATGCCGATTCGTTCTAGCACCATTGGTCAACTAAGGACGTAGGTATGCGCAGGGACATCACTCATGATCCATTCCAGCTCCCCCTCGATTTGAGACGACGTCCCGGCCAGAATCATGAGATGGTCTCCCTTGCTCACCTCGTATCGTCCGATTTTCCCCCTTCCGGACAGTATCGTGATGGCACGGAAACGATTTAGCGTTTTTAACTCGAAGCCTCTCGATGCTCGGACATGGTATACGTTGAACTCCGGGACCTCCACCAATCTTCTGATGCATCCACCATCCACTTGACGGATGGTCGTCTCTGGACTACGGGGCATGTGAGGGATGGTCGTGACGGAAATCGCCTTATCGAGATGAAGTTCGCGTTGATTTCCTGCCGCATCCTCTCGTTCGAAGTCATACAATCGATAGGTCGTGTCGGAAGACTGTTGCGTCTCTAGGATCACGATTCCCTTTCCGATTGCATGGATTGTACCGCTAGGAACGAAGAAGAAATCTCCTTTTTTTACAGGCTGACGTGTGAGCAGTCGCCTCCACTCCCCGGCGTCCACTCGGTCGCACATCTCCTCCTTCGTTCGAGCGGTGTGACCGATGATGATTTCCGCGCCCTCTTCCGCCTCTACTACGTACCAACACTCCGTCTTACCGTATGACACCCCCTCCAATTCCTGAGCCTGCAGATCGTCAGGATGGACCTGGACGGAGAGGTCGTCGGCCGCATCCAATATTTTGACGAGCAAGGGGAACGTATCGCTAGAATATTCTCCGAACAGGTGACGTTCGTGCTCCCACAAATCTGCCAACGTCCTCCCTTCGTACAAACCATCCATGACGATACTCTCACCATTCGGATGAGCGGAAATCCCCCAGCATTCACCTATCTGGTTCGCCGGAAGGGAATAGCCGAATCGTGACGCGAGTTTCTCCCCACCCCATAGTCGTTCTTGGAACACGGGTTCCATCTTCAATATCATGTGTCTCATCCTTTCCGAGTAGAGTTCCATAACATATAACAGTGAGCCGCCTTTTCTTTCAGTGCATGGAACGCGATATCGGGTTCCATCATTTCATCAAGATTCATCGGTCCGGTGGCAATCGAATGTGCCGAGATGTTTCCTTTGCTCATCAGTTCGACCGCAGGGATGTCGACACCCCCTCCGATCAGGATGACTGGAACATCTTGTGCGCTTCCCGTACTAGCGATGGCCATCGGTAGTTTTCCTTTCAAGGTCTGTGAGTCAATCTTCCCTTCGCCGGAGAACATCAAGGAGAAGGATGCCTCTTTCTTCCGCACACCGTTCGCGTCTAGTACGAGACCTGCTCCGGATGCGAAAGTCCCGTCGAGGAATGCCGCGAATGCTCCACCTAGTCCGCCTGCCGCACCGCTGCCTGGTATTCGTTGGAGGTCGATTCGTCTCTCCTTGAGGATGACCGTCGCCATACGATGTAACCCATCATCGAGTAGTCGGATTTCCTCGATGCTCGCCCCTTTCTGCGGACCATATACATGGGCAGCCCCTTCCTTGCCAAAGAACGGGTTCTCTACATCGCAGACGATGGTGAAAGAACATCCCTCGAGCGAGGTGCGCTTCTTCGTATCGTCGATTCGATGGATGCGATGGAGAAGACCTGTGCCATCTATCCTCTCCTCATCCTCGTCGAAGAATTCGATTCCGAGTGCTCGCAACATACCGAATCCACCATCCGTCGTCGCACTTCCGCCGAGGCCGACGAACAGATGCTTCGCTCCCTTCTCGACGGCTGCGAGGATGAGCTCTCCCACCCCGAACGTGGTCGCATGGACGGGATTCCGACGGTTTTCCGGAATCTCGGGAAGACCGCATGCCTCGGCCACCTCGACGACGCCAATCTGTGTCGAGGGGTTGAATCCGTACGTCGCCGTCCTCGGGGACCCTAGTGCATCAAGGACCGTATGCTCGTATAGTTCCAGATTGAAAGGATGTCGCAGGGCCTCAATCGTCCCTTCCCCACCGTCCGCGACGGTAACGGTATGGACGTGTTCCGACGGGTTGATGAGGTGGATGCCTTCCCGGATTGCCCGATTCGCCTCGGATGAGCTCAGGCTTCCCTTGAAGGAGTCCATCGCCACTAAAATCGTCATCATGTTCCCTCCCTGTGTATAGGAAACGGGGCATGCGTAAACATGCCCCGTCCAGCGTCATTTCATTAAGATGGTCTTGAGTTGGTTCGGCTTCAGCAAGTATTCACCGCCTCCGACGGTAGCACGGACGTCCTTTGGTCCCTCTTCGTTCAAGTCCACCTCGAAGAGATGCTTGGGCAGTCCTGCCTCGAACGATAAGGGGAGCGGACGGTCCGTCGGATTGTATACGCGTAGGATGAGACCTTCATCCTGTTCCGCTTTTTTTAAGGTACTCATGATCAGACCATTATCCGATAGACTGAAGAGACCATTCGATGCCTTCAGTCGAAGCCCTGTCGGGTTCAAGCGCATCGCGTCATGCGGAATCTTGTTGTAGGTCACGAACGGTGTCAAATGCCGTTTTGCGACCGAGGACAGCTTGTCCTCCGGCGTGAGCACCGTGATTCCGAATCCGAATGAATGAGTTCCGATCATCTGTGAATCCGGCGTCGGCAACTTGATGCCAGAAGGTCGTCCTGGACGCCGGACGAGCTCTTCCTTTCCGAGGACTCCGACGCTCCGGAACAGTGTCACCGCGATGGTCGGTGACGGCGATGGGATTACTTCGAATTCTCGTGAACTGTTCGTGATGACGCCGAGTCCCCGTCTCGTCTCGTCATCTCGCACGCCGACATACGACAACATCGGGAAGATTCCGTCTGGTCGTTCGTCCCATCCTTCTCTCTCCCAAACCTGTAAGGCGTCATCGATGAATGGTCGCTTGATTTCACCGAATTGATGGTCGGAGAAGGAGGACTGCGCCTGTAACGTCGTCGGGAGGTGGAATCGCAGACGATGGTCGTTCGTTTCATTGTCGACCGAGACTGTAAGACCAATCACGGGCTCGTCCTCGATGAAGTCCAGTTCCAGCACTACCTTCAATCGACTGGAGGAATGACCTTCCTTCCGTTCCTCGAGATTCCGAGGAACCTTCAAGTCATGAATGATTTTCAAGCGCGTTCCGCTTACTGAATCCAATCTCTCGATTGACGGTCGGCTGGACTGAGATGTGATCGGTCGGTCCCCTACGAGTGGCGAGAAATCATACTCATCCCCGTCATCACCGCTGTCCTCGAGGAGCAGAAGCCCTTCGAACGACTGCCCGGTCCGTCGATCAATCAAATCAATCGTCCCGTTCGGTTTGACTGATACCTCATAGAATTCAGTCTTGATTCTATCTTCAATCACTGTCTCAGACGTGACCGCTATTTCCGATTGATGACCTGATGACGAGGCCGCTACCACGAACAACGTGTCATAGGACAACGCAGGTAGTGGAATCTGTATTTCAATCGTGTACTTGTAGAAGGGTTCGTAGTCTCCATAATGCACGATTTGTCGATCAATCAGACCAGGATCGAGGATGCTACGTTCGAGCACGTGATGTGGGACGACCTCCCCTACCTCCGTCTCGAGTCGGAACTCTTCGAGCTTCGTGATCACCTCTGTTCGTACTACCTTACGGTCCGCATGAGGAGACAGGTTGAAGAACGTCAAACGGTCTTCTCCTCGTTCCGTCTCGATCGAGTCGACGATTTTTCGTTTGTAGAACGTAATCAGCTGGTCTGTCTTCTCGTCAGCGATGAAGAAACGGTTGGCGATTTCCTGATGGACCTTGTCCGAACAGCAGCAGCCGATGCTATCGTGCGCGTGGTTCTTCATGATTTCCTTCCAGATCAGTTCGACGAGCCCATGATGATATTCGATTCCTAGCTTGTAGGCCAGGCTCATCAATGGTTCAAGCGTATTCGTCAGCTTATTCTCGATCATCGTGTTCATGGTCTTGATGTCCATCCGCGTCGAATAGATGCTCCGGTGTACACGCATGTACTTCCCGTCCAAGAACTCTCCTGAAATCGTCGGGAGATTGAGTTGCCGTTCCAGCTGTTCGAACACGTTCTCGTAGCGACTCAGGAAGAATTCACGTTCCGGGTAGAGTCGATGCAACCGGGTGATGACTTCCGTGATGTTCTGTTGGAGTGGCATTTGGTCGTGTCCGTTCGGCAACAGGAGATGGTCTCCTGTCGCACCGCGATCAAGGACCGGTAGATACTTATCCATCCGCTTCTTCAACGCCTGCTCTTCCGTCGGGAGATATTTACCGATGGCGTAACCGAGGGGCATCAACTGGACCAATACCTTCGATCCATCATCGGATATCCAGTAGAACTCCGTCTTGTCAGTCCCGTGTCGCTCGGAAGTCCCTCGCCAGAAGATGGAGCGCGTTATTCCGAAACCGTTCAGAATCATCGGCATCTGGGCAGATTGTCCGAAGGAGTCCGGAAGATAGCCGATTTCCATGTGAGGACCGAACTCTCGCGAGTCCTTGATTCCGTATAGTAGGTTCCGGACGATTGATTCCCCACCGACGATCATCTCATCGGTCTGTGTATACCAAGGACCGATGATCAACTTGTTCGCCTGGACCAATCGTTTGATTCGATCGCGATTCTCTGGCTTCACTGCGAGATAGTCTTCTAGGATTGACGTTTGCCCGTCGAGGACGTAGTAGGGATAAGCCTCGTCCGTCTCTAGGCGATGCATGATTTCCTCTAAGTTATTGACGAGTAGGATTCGTGATTCTTCCGTCGAGAAGTACCATTCCCGGTCCCAGTGCATATGTGGCACGACATGAACTTGTTTCATTCGACTCTCTCCTTTATGCGGCGCGTTTCATCTCTTTCGCCAACTTATCTTTTTTGTGTTTTCTCGTGTATAACAGCAAGAACGTGGAAATGACGGCCCCTATCAAGGCTGCCCCGAACCATACGACCGCACCGAACAGGAAGGATTGACCTTGTAACAAGGCAAGGGAGAAGATCCCTGCCCCTGGAACGTTCAATCCGATTCCGAAATAGGCGACGATGGCCCCCGTCACGGCTGAACCCGCGACGAGCGAAGGGATGACGCGCAAGGGATCATTGATCATGAACGGGATTGCTCCTTCCGTGATCCCAGCAAGACCGAGGAGCCACGTCTGCTTTCCGATTTCCTGTTCTTCTTTCGTGAAGAGTCCTTTACCGATTCTTGTCGACAAGGTCACCGAAAAGGCGGAGACCATTTTTACCGAAGCGAAAGCGGCATAGGGGATGAAATTCCCACTCGCCATCGCACCGATACAGAACGTGTAGGCAGCCTTGTTGATCGGACCACCGAGGTCGAAGGACACCATGGCTCCGATAATCGCACCGAGAAAGAGTGCATTAGCACCCTCGAGTCCACTCAACCACTCAAGTAAGCCGTTGTTCAGGGCGGCAAGCGGACGACCGACGACGAACAGCATGACGGCTCCGACGAACAGCGTCCCGACGACGGGATAGACCCAGAAACTGATGAATCCAGCGAACGTCCCTTGAGGTTTGACCTTCGCTTTCAAGAACTTCAGGAAATAACCAGCTAAGAGACCACCGAGCATCCCACCGAGGAAGCCACTACCAATCAAGTTGGCGGCAACACCTGCCGCGAAGCCTGGTCCAAGAGCGGGTTTATCCGCAATCGAGTACGCCATGTAAGCAGCGAGTATCGGAATCATCAATTGACCGAGGAGCGAACCTCCCAGCTGACGTAAGAGCCATAGCCAGGACCCTTCCTCTGCATAAAGGTCTTGTAAGTCAAAGATCTGGGAGATGAAGACGGCGACGGCGAGCGTCATACCACCCGCGACGATGATTGGGATGATATGCGAGATACCGGTCAGAAGAGAACTCTTGACTTCCGTTCTCCACGATTGCTTCTCTTCTTGCACATAATCAGACTGATTCGATTTAGGCGACTCATCCAGCTGAGTCCGACTGCCTTTCTCGACAGCCGTCTCGAGTAGCTTACGTGCGTTTCGTAACGGCGAAGCGACCGACGTCTTCACCTTCGGGAGTCGACCGAAACGGTCCTCCTCTTTGACTGATACATCGACAGCGTAGATGATTGCGACGGCTCGATCGATGTCTCGTCTCGTATGACGATCCTCGATGCCGTTCGCACCCTGCTTCTCAACCTTCACTTCGACACCTAGTTCTCGTCCTGCTTTGACGAGCGCTTCTGCTGCCATGTAGGTATGTGCGATTCCTGCCGGACATGCCGTCACACCGAGGACGAGAGGCGTGTCCTCGTCCAATCGAGTTGATGAGGCCTCTTCTACGTCGAGTTGATCCAGGCGTCGCTCGAGTTCTTTTGCCGTCGAGGCAGTCAGAAGGCGATCCTTGTACGATTCGTCCGTCAGTCTGGTGACGAACTCGGACAGCAAGGCGAGATGCGTCGAACCTGCCTCCGACGTCGGTATCGCGAGCAGGATGACGAGTTCGACACGGTTCTCCGGATCGAGGCTCTCCCAATCCAGGACAGGCTTCTCGAGCGTCGCGATGGCGAACGAGGCCTTCAGGACCGTATCGGATTTACCGTGAGGAATCGCGAGTCCGCCCTCGAATCCTGTAGGGGATAACGCCTCCCGGTCCATCACCGCTTGATAGAATGCTGTCTCTGATGCGATACTTCCGTTCTGTTTCAATTGATGGATCAGGAAACGAATCACCTCATCCTTCGTTCGAAATGATTGATGGACATGTAAGAGTGACAGGGATGTGCTTTCCTTTAATAACATGGCTTTCGCCCCTCCTCATAGTCTTGCATTGGCTTGATGAGACTAGTGTAGCAACAAAAAAAGGAGAAGATGGATTCTTCTCCTTTCTGCACATCGATTATGAATGTAAGGGTTTTCATGTGTATTTATACACATCACATGTATGCCTTCCAGTAGCCCTCCAGTAGTCTTCGTAGCAAGTAAAAAATCGGTGTCGGGTCCGTCACGTTGTGTTGCCGATGGTAGGTTGGCGGTGAAGAAAAATAGAGCGTATGATTCGCGAGCCGCTGCAGCGTATTCTTTCGGAAGTCCGTGATGGAAATCATCTTGATACCGCGTTCCTTGGCGCGATCGGCTACCTCGATGATTTGAGCACTCTCTCCCGAAACCGAGATCAGCACCAATAAATCCTTAGGGGACATCGCCTCGAGTTCGGATAACGTGTTGTGACGATGCATGTTGAACTCACACTTCTTGTTCGCGACCCTATATCCATTCATCAGATACTCGCAATAGATGGCAGAATCCCCGATGCCGTAAATCAACACTCGTGGCGCTTGCATGATGAGATGGTTGATGTCCTCCATCTTCTCGGGATCGAGCAGTTCACGTGTCTTGTTCAGATGATCCATCCCCTGCTGGTCATCATCCTGTTCGTTCTTGATGGCATTCTTCATATGTGAGAAGCCATCATATCCTAGCTTGCGTGATAGTCTGACGATGGTGTTCGGTACCGTATAGACGTTTTCTGCTAATACTTGTATAGACATCGTCATGACATGTTCGATGTGCCCGAGCATATATTCGACGATCTGATCGTCCGTGTCGTTCAGTTGATATTCATATTTATCTATCCGTTCCTTGAAAGTCAACATTCTTGTTCTCCTCCTAAATGACATGTCGAAAACACTTGGTATGTATAGTATAGGACAACTCCAACACCTCGGAAAATCTTTATCCCTCCCTTGGTACTCTTTTCAAATGACTGAAGGGCTTAGACCTGTCCCATGCGATGTGTATTTTGGCATTCATCTCCATTCCATTCTGGATAGGATTGCGAAAATCATCTTCATACCCCATAATAGGAACATAAGTTCTCATTAACTAAGAGGTTTTATCATACAGCATCTCATAAATATCTTACGCTCCTGATCACCTCGAGCACCGATGATTAGATGACTCTTCATTTAGTCGATGAAACCTCCATAAGAGTGACGCTCCTCCCTAACCATCAAGGGACATTCGGATATTCTCATGCTCATGACTATAAGTCAGAGAACCACATCATCGTTTCAGAAGCTCGAAAATCCAGAGAAATCGACTGAACTCGTATACCTCGAGTCATCATAATATCTTCAATTAGTATTTGGTGATTTTTTTAGATATGACTTTCGACATCGAAATGTATACAAGATTGTTCAAGAAAGGATTCAGAGGAATTGAATAAGATCGTCTTCATCATCCATCTCACTTTATTTTTCATCCTTAATTCTGTTAGCTTCATTGAAGAAATTCGTATCATCGAAGCCATGTGTCTTATGATTCTATCATTGTTTGAATCATACCTCTTGCATCTTCTCTTGAAGCTCCTCCTATCAACCTTTAAAGTGCATAATGACGAACGCACCGAAGAAGAAATGAGTGGCCTAACTACAGCAGACAAAAAAAGCGGTCCATCGACATGAGTCGATCCGGCCGCTTCCCGTCCTGTTCAAGTAATAATTTTAATCAATTTCTTGACCTTTACTTCACAGGTCTAGATGTGAGGAAGGTCTAGGCGTTGTATGTAACTCAATCTTTTATCCGACAATGCAAAAGCTATAACTGTCGTACCTTCCAGAGAAAGTCTCCTCTCACGTGAATGAACGGATTCTCATGAATGGCTACATATCGGTTTTCGGCTGAGTCGATTAGCGTTACCTTCAGTCGGATTCCTGAATCTAAGATGCCTGAGTCACCCATACCCATCCGTATGACATCTGAAGAGCTGAAGCTGAAATGCAGTTCACCATACTTCTCAGACATCGGACGAACTTCCATCCTAAAGTCCGCACCGATTACATTTTCTTCGAAACCATAGAGCGTCAGTCTCGATAGTACCTTTTCAGAGTCAAGAATTTCGAGGTATCCACCGATAATCATCATCGGAAAGGATGTAAGATTTCTGATACTACAAACTAAGGAGGAATAATCCTTCCGATCGTCCAAGGCACGAAGATGTCCATCTACAATAGAAAAATCGCAACGTTCTCTCCAAGTCGCGAAACGGAGGAAGTCTTGTCTCATTGCATGTCCTTGCTGAGAACCTCTACGGACATAACATAGTCCTTCATGAAGATTATTGTACTTCTTTCTCATCATGTAAGGCTGTTGCGTCGGATTTTTTAACTCGATGATTACAATCGTTTTATCGTCCACCTCTACATAGTGAAGTTCAATCGGGAGATAGGGTTCTATGTTCTCAAATATCAACTGTTGGAAGGTGGAGGAATCTTTTTTTTCATCATCACCAATCCCATGCACTCTCACCTCTCCATCGGGAAAGTGTTTGATCCCCATCAGGATATATCTACTCCCTTCGTATGCGCTGTTCGCCATCGACATCACGTCTAGAAGTAAGTTCGCGTAGGATTGCCTACGGTACATCGTCTTTTTAAAGTCGACATATTCATTCTCAGGTGATCGAAGCAACTCTCGCACAAGTCTCTCGTGCATCATGACCTCCTATTTTTCCATTGATATCACTAGATATCATTTTTATATACTTATTTCCGATTACGTCTTGCAATCAGAAATAAGTATCCCATGTCTTCTAAAATTTAAGCACAATCCTTTTCACGTCACATCTTGAACACTAGCTGGTTTGATATCGAACTTTTCCAAGCTCATCTTGATTTGATTGACTTTGTCCTTCAACGAATCCGATATTCCTTTCGTCTCCTTGACCACGTCGAGTAAGTCTTCCGTCCGGAGCTCGTCACGTCCTTCCAGATATAGATTTTCTATGGCATCCTTAACGACGGACTCGAGATCCGCTCCATTGAAACCTTCGGTCGCCTTGACGACTTTAATCGTATCCAGTTCTAAATTGTTTTTCCGACGCTTAGTCAAATGGATGTCGAGAATCCGTCTTCGCTCCTCCTTGTTCGGAAGATTGACCGAGAATAGTTCGTCGAAACGTCCTTTCCGCAACAATTCAGGAGGAAGGGACGAAATGTCGTTCGCCGTCGCGACGACGAATACCGTCGATTCCTTCTCCTGCATCCATGTCAGGAACGTCCCGAACAGGCGTGTCGTGACACTGTTGCCACCTCCAGAATCCCCTATACCGGAGAACGCCTTTTCAATCTCGTCCACCCAAAGGATGCAAGGACTGACCGCCTCGGCAGTCTTAAGTGCACGCCTCATGTTGTCCTCGCTCTCACCGACATACTTCCCGAAAAGCTTACCGATATCGAGACGTAATAGCGGTACGTCGAAGAGCTTAGCGGTCGCCTTTGCCGCAAGACTCTTCCCGCATCCCGGCATTCCTACCATCATCAGACCCTTCGGAACGTCGACGCCTGCCTTCATCGCATGATCAAGATGATTAAAGATGCGGGCCTTCCTCCTAAGCCAGGACTTCAGGTTCTCGAGTCCACCGATATCATCGATGTCCTCCTGGAAATTGATGATTTCGAGCATCCCGGATTTCTTTACGAACTGCTCCTTCTCCCGAAGAATCAACGACTTGTCCTCCGCCGTTATCTCGCCGTTCGACTGATATGCGAGGTTCAGGATTTGATAAATCTCGAACTCACTCAAGCCCTTGAAGGATAGGGTCATCTCGTCGATGATTGATTGTTCGATACTGATGTCCTGCACTCTCGAAAAATCCTTGATGAGCTCCTCGATGTCCGAGGCGTCGGGTGCACCGACCTCCAATATGGTAATCAGCGACTCGAGTTCCGCCGGTACCACGAGGCTTGTGCTCAGGATGAATACCGTGCAGTAGAAATCCTCTTTGTAGAGATTCTTCATCGCGATGCTCTTCAGCAATGCTTGTACTTCTGGTTCGCCAAGTTCCCTATGTACATCCTTCAAAACCAGAAATCTCGGCTCGCTACTAACATCGTCGGCATACCGTAAGAACTCACTGAGTGAACATTTGGTCTTCGGAAGTTTCGTCCGGAAGTCCACATATCCATAACCATGATTGAACTCGACTATTTCGAATTTTCCGTCAGCTACATTATCTATAACCTTTTCGATACTCGTGAAGTCGTTGTGAGGAATGTATATGATAGGTCTAAGAGCGTTTACATAGGCGGCGATTTCTAAAATCATATTCTTCATAACTCAGACCTCCAAATAATATATGAATTGTTTGTCTGAATTACTCTTGAACGTAAGTCCGTCTAACACTAGATACTTTCCATTAATATTTTGATGATCGAGTTCTAATTTTAGGTCCAATTGCCTACCAACCTTCATTCCATCTTTAGAAACACTGAATACAAGATATTTTTTATCTGGATTTCCAAGATACTTCCACATTCCTTCAGTGTTACCCTCATATTTTTTCATGTAGGGAGTCAAAGTTTTCAGTGTTTCTGGTTTTTCCCATGTTTTTTCAAGTATGGAAAGAATTTTTGTATGATTCATCATTAATGAGCGTATATCCTCATTAATCAAGCAAGCCATAACAACAATCGGACCGTCCTCAATAAACTCTTTGAAGAAATTATATACGTCTAGCTCGAAGAGTCTCATATAGTGTTCCGAAATCCCATTAATTATTACCATGATTTTCTCGAATGATTTTCTTATCTTAACAATATTTTTTTCTCTAATTTCATCAGTATATTTAATGTTTACCACTGCAGCAGCTAATATTTCTGCAATTCCTATAATTGCCTTATCTTGCGGAGTTGAAGAACTCTTCATCTTCTCCACCTCTTCACTAACTGATGAAATTCTGTCTGATTTAAATACTTCTTGATTCTTGCCTACTAATTCGCGAAGTGCCACTTTCAGCTCTTCATACTTTATGTGATACTGAGCAATCACTTTGTCGTAAGTCGAATTGCGAGTCATGCAGTCGGTAAGTTCTTTTTGATGGATTCGCTTATATATATGCGAAGACATTTCTATAGTGGTAGTGTCAGAATCATAACCAAATGAAGTTAAGAGTCCTTCAAGTTCTGTTTCTATGTCATCACTATTAATCCGAATTATATTATCTAAAATAATCTTTTCACCTTGTAAATCCAACCACTTTTGTAATATCCCTTTCTTGTATAAACTATATAAATCATCTAGATTAAAGTTACTCCTCAATCCTTCAATCGATCGGATAATTTCTCCATTCAAAAAAAGATTAAATTTAATCTGCTTCATTTATCATACCTCCTTGAAATATATCATCTTCCAAAAATCATAGACCCTAGTCCTTTTACACCTTTTTTTATACTGCTTATACTATTTCCTGTAATCCGTAGCACACTATTTTTTACAATCGGGACGAGCTTCTTCATGCCCGTGACGATGACATCACCGACCTTTTTTCCGGCCATCTTTCCGATGGTGTTTCCTACGATGCCGCCAAGTGCACTTCCGGCAGGTCCGAACACTCCGCCAATCACTCGCCCTACTTGGGTACCGACCTTTCCGCCTATGTTCGTGCATGTCACGTGGATGAGTGATTCGAGACGAGCGACCCCGCGGTCCACTAGGAAATCGACCGCTTCTTCACTCGTAAGCGATTTGTCTGCTACCTTATACGCGACCTTGACCGAGGTGTAAGCGGCATCGACGACGAACGAGGTCTGTACATGATTAAGTTTTTTGAGGATTGAGTCTTCATCAGCTTTTTGGATGAACTTCAGAGCACTCACCGTCAATAATCGCTTCATCTCCCGGTCTTCTTCGGAGTTCAAGTCGGATTTAAGTGCATTCGTCAGCCGCGGATATCCTTCGTGTGATGATTCTTCTGACGTACTGACTTCATTCATCGTAGTGTCGATGGTCAGCACTTCTGAGAACGCTTCGATTTCTATATCCTGTTGGATATTACTTGTCATGATGTCGAAGTCGAACGAGTTTTTCACATCGAGTGCTTCGCGTTCATCTTCTCCTCCATCCGGTCCTTCTAGTCCATCAATGATCCCTTCGGTCAGACCAGGGAATGTCTTCTCCCCTGTCTTAAGCCGTCCTTTGAGCCAAGACTGACTTGAACGCCCTTCCAGCTTCCCTTCCGCTATCTCACGATGATTGGCGTCCGTACGTTCCAGGAACAACTTGATTTGCTCATACTTTTCGGCAGCGCCTTCTCCATAGATGTCACGCATCTCATCAAGAAGTACGTCCTTCAGGGTAGTCGTCCCCTCCGTGCTCTGATCAAACTTTTTGGTGATGTCCTGCGATATCGTCAACAAAATATTGAACATCTCTTCCCCTCCGTTTCTTGAGGTTCATTTTTCGTCGGTATAATCGGCGTATTCCAAACGCTTGGTTATTGTGAATCGAGAGACTCGAGGAAGTCAACGAGCTCTTCCTCCCCATCCACGCAATCGAATAGATGGATATGCACGGTGATGTCACCATCGGTGTATCGGATGTTCCTCGTTCCATTAGCAAGGCCCTCGACGAGTGGATAGACCATCACAACCTGCTCACAAGAATATTTCTTCGCATAGGCGAACATCTGATACATGTCGCTCGAGGAGATTCCGAAGTTGGCATTTCCATGATCAAGGACCTTCCATTTCGTATCGATGATGCGCGTTCTCTTTCTTCCGTCCCTCTTCTGTTGATACTTTATCACCATGTCAGGGATGAGTCTGAACGAACCACTATCGAATAGATGTTCGACGGGTCCTTTCAGGTATATCTCCCACTTCTCATTAAAATGATGTTTAATCGTTTTTGCGATGTAACTCTCGAACAGTTGATTCATCGAGAATAGTAGCGATTGTGCATTCAAACTACCGGTGGTATTTGATACGTTGGAGTCGTTCAAGAGCAGTCTCGCCCACCCTAACGAAATCTGATAATGTCCGTTCTTCCGGCTATCGAAGATGCTAGAGAAGTCTTTCGCCACCTCGTGGCTCTCGGTCGTTCCCTCGAAATACTCCAATAATCGTCTCGCCTCTTTACGATTCTTCGCATCTGTCGTAACCCCGATGACTTTCATTAAGGCCTTCTTCAAAATTCGATTCTCGGCGCAGTCGATTCCGTACTCGTCGTACGTGACGAAGAACCTTTCTTTATGCACGTGATTGATCGTGAGTTGCCGCGCGAAGTTCATCTTCCCCTTGTAAAAACGCACGTTCTCCTCGAGTTGACGATAATCTGATCTCAAGCCTCTCCTGATCAGGAAGGACACCTCTTTCAGAAAGAGCTTGATATAGATTTCAAACATAGACATGTTCGAGCTTCCGAGATTCGTCGCATCGAACGACTTACTCGGGAACTCACGCATCGTCTTCAACATCTTGAGCATGGCAGCCCTTGCATCGACCTTCGCCCCATGGATTTTCGGAAGGATTTGGAGCTGTCGACCACTCGGCATCTGCAGGACACCGACGTAATTCCTTGCACGGATGACCTTGCCGATACCCTTGCGTGATGACAGGGACAGGAAATCGAGTCCGTCCCTTCCTTCCGAAGACAGTTCGAGCATGAGCTCCTCGAGCTCCTCGAACGTCTCCTTGTCGACTTTCTGACCCGGTCCTCTGCGTACGATGGCTTCATACTCCATCACCTCGATGACATCAGACTTTCGCATGATGACCTGCATAAATCGCTTCATAGACCTCTCGACGGTCGAGCGCCTCGGAGTTAATCTGATATGTCTTCTCAAGGTCCATGCTATAGATGGACGAACCGAACAGCTTGGATGAATCGGGACGTTCCGTCAAGATGTGTGGTCCGTTCTTCCTTTGGTCGTCTCCGAGCACGGCCCTGATTTTCTCCTGGTCATCAAAGAAATACTCCTGTAGGAGCGGTATGATCGACTTGAGGAATATTTCCTTGAGCGCATCCACATCGTCCTCGGACGACAATCCAGAGAAATAGGCATGACCAATCATATGGTCCCGGTCATACAATGCCTCGATTCTACGGTTCATGACGTCGAGCAAGCGCTCTAGGTCGACCCCTCCGACGGAGACACCCTGGAGTATCGAAGGATCAGGAGACATCTCGATGAATCGGAATCTTCTCCGCAGCGCCGTGTCCATCAACGCGATGGAACGATCCGCCGTGTTCATCGTCCCGATGATATAGATGTTGTTCGGTACGCCGAACTCCTTCTTCGAATAAGGGAGCTTGACGAGTGTCTCCTCGACCTCACCCAGGCGTTTCGAGGGCTCGATCAACGTGATGAGCTCACCAAGGATTTTCGAGATGTTCCCGCGGTTGATTTCATCGACTATGAACACATATGGTCTCTCGCTCCGGTCGTCCACTTCCTGGATTTCAGATTCCTCTTCGAGCATGCGCTCGACCTGGGATACGGATAGACGATCCAAGGGATAGACGGTCTTCTGCGTCAATTTCTTGCGCAAGTTCATTTCGTAGATGTCGAGCGATATGTTCTTAGCTAGCCAGTTCACCTTGCGGCCACGCTTATATCGCTCTTCATTCTCCAACCACTCAATATCCCCATCGATGATGCCGATACCATCGATGCGATGCTCGTCCTTCAAAGAGAGAACGATATCGCCCACTTCCATCGTCTCGTAGAAATAACTCAGGATACTGCGCTCGGATGGATTCATAGAAGATGGATTCTTGAACGGATCTTCACCGAATCCATCCCAACCGATTCGCATCATCCCATCTTCGAAGCACGATTTCTTGAGATGATTTTCGCCTGATCCACCCAAGGAGACCTTCCAGATACGTGCATCGGCGTCAATCATGACATCATGTCCTCCGAAGCGATGGTCGGCGGCAGCAAGATCACAGAACTCCTTGAAGATGCCCGACTCGATGTTGAACCCGACCTCGTTCGAACCTGCCGTCACCACCGGCTTGATACCTTCGATGAACTCCTCGTAGCCATAGGACTGGTGGAAGGTCGTGAAGGCGATGCGATTCTCGTCCCGATATGTCGCATATCTTCTTTTCACTTCTGCGTAGCCCTCCGTCTTGATTTCACTCATCGTCTTACCTTCGATGATTGCGACGGCATATAAAACCGTATGATATGTCTTTCCGGTACCCGGCGGCCCTTGTAGGATCATGTTCTTCGGATGCACTGCTATTCCCCCTTCAAAATCTTTCACTTCAGCTGTCACTCGCTCCTCGAGAAGAGTCGGTGCTACTTCGAGTATCGCCTCGTAACTCGGCATGATTTTTTCAATCGCATCCCGCAATACATCCGACAGTTTTTGATTAGTCGTACTTCCTGTGGCATTCGAGACATGTGTATAGACGAGTTCCATCTTCTTACTTTTCGCTTCATCGACTCGTTCTCTCAATAGTTCAGGATTTTCCGTTCCCAAGTCCGAAACATAACTGAACTCGTCCCCTTTCAGGAATGGGGCGTCCAATAGATGAGCATGTCTTGCCAAGTCGTCCTTTGAAGGACGACGTCCTCTCTCCCTTGTCGCGTATCGACACTGGAGTACCACGCGTGCGATTATGTTCTCCCCGTCTCTTTGTAGGTCGACTTGGATGCCGTGTGGTAGTTCCTCATATCCTATTTTCTTGAAGACGCCCCAGAGCCTCTTCCCATTCCGTCTCATTGGTCTATTCATATCGTCTAAAATCGTTTCCCCATCGATGATCAGGCCCTCATAGAAACGTTTTTCCGCCTCTTGTAAAATGATTGCCTCCTCACCACTGATTTCATCCTCTTTCATGAGATGTTCCAAGAGAATCGTCTCGATTATGTCGTTCATCCAATGCTCCTTCCAATCCATTCCACTTCGTCCGTGAATCGACAAAAAATCTACATCGAATACAATGGAATGAATGTCGATTTCAATCCTTATAATTGAAAATACACATTCAATTTATGCTTATAAAAGGATTATATAGATTTATTTTCCATTTAGCTATCAAAAAAAAGTACCTGGTCTATATCCAATTAATCAGAGAAGAGATTTTCAAGTAAACATCTCTTAACAGACACAATTACCATTAGCTCATTTTCTAAATGACCACAGAACACCAATTCACTCATGAAAAATCGTAAGACTATGGACTTTTGAAAGTTGTTCATTCAACTGGCAATCATGGTTCAATGTTTTGGATTATTTTTCATCCATGTACATGCTTTCATTAAGGAACTGACTGACCTAAATATTAAAAAGAAAAAGTAAAGCTTTCAGGATGCCATGTATAATTCAACTTACGCGATATGTATGAAATACAAGAAAGGAAGATGATCACTTGCCATTCACCGAGAACGCAAATTTAATGAGAAATCTTTATGAATCGATGGATGATACCGCCCCTCACTCGAATTCCCATGACTTAACTGAAATCGTTCCAGGTCTAGTTTTGGAATACCCGGGCAACCTACAAGGACAGGTAAGAGGTGACTATCGTCTCAGCTTGGATGGATATCATCCTTCACATGCCGAGATGGTCCAAGCCATCCATGATTATTGTCAACAAGACGAACGACATGCCGATTCTATGCACCGAGCATTACGAGGTCTGAGTACGGAAGGTCTCGATAACATCAACCTCCTCGATTTTCCTTTCCTCATCAACCACCGATTACTCGACGGATCACACTTCAACACCTTACTTTACTGGCTCATCCTTCAGGAGGACATCAACTATCCACGAAATCGCTACATGGGTGTCCGCATGCCTTTGACTCGCTATGTAGAGGCAGTTATTTCCGCACGTCATCCCGGACTACTCCCTCTAAATGTGGTCGTCGCTAACGCTACTAGGAGATATGGTCGTCCCACGCCGCGATTCACGCATCCAGAATTGCCACAGGCATATGATGAGACGCTGACATCCATACAAAACATGCCCACTCATTGAAAAGACGGACGATGCACGCGTCGTCCGTCTTCAATCTCTTATCTATAGATTATTTTTTGATTACAATCTTGGTCTCTCTCGTCAGATAAGAACTCTTCGTAGATACTAGATACAATACCGCACCCTTCTTCTGACGCTGGATTTTCATTTTAAAGTTTCCTTTGTTATCTACTGTCGTCTTCGCGATGGTCTGTCTCGTTACTGACTCGAGGACGATCGCGGCCCCAGGCGTCCCGGTACCAGTGATGATTGATGACTTCGTCGTCAGCTCTGATACCTTCAATGTTTGCACACCCTTCACTCGTACTGAGATGAGTTCAGATTGATTCCCAGATGAATCCTTCGCATACACACTGATTTTCGTGTTGATTTTCAGAGGCTTGACTTTAAATGAAAATTTCCCATTCTTATCCGTCTTCGTAGTAAGTGTCTTTTCGCCGATAACGATATAAATCTTTGACTCTTCATTGGTCGAACCTGACAAGGTCGTTGATTGGGTCGTGACCGTCGTCATTGTCGGTTTCTTAGGTGGTATGATATCTTTCGGATAGACTCGTCCCGTCGTACTCAAACCAACCAGGTCCGTTATCCGGAACGACCATGTGGCTTTGAGGTCGACAGGTTCAGCAACTTGGTAGTAAATATTTCCGAACTCATCCGTATTACCTCTGAATACGACTTTTCCATTCTTCATCAATTGTAAGCTTGCATAAGGCTCGACCCGAGCAAAGAATACATATTTACCCTTCACTCTATGATCGCTATTGTCGAAATATAATCTCGCCGGCTTAGCCGGCGGGGTCGTATCCGAGAACTTTTGGACGATGTCCTCAATCTTCTCGCCTTTCGCTGAGACGACTTGGAACTTGACCAACTCATGATTTTTCAACGAACGAGGTAAGGAGTAGGACTTACTACTCCTGTTCAAATCAATCTTTCTCTCGACATTATCCAAAATCATATATATTCCGATGGGACCAGGATTCATTTTGTCCACATTGGTTTTTATGGTCACAGTCTTCCGATCGCTTTTCAGGGAGATGGATTTGATTCCCAGAACCAATCGTTCCATGATAACTTTTTTGTTACCTGATTGACCATCTTGTAGTTCTACTCGAACCTTCTGATCTAATTTCATTTTATCAACGCCAACATCAAAAGTACCGTCATCCTTAATCGTACCGTAGAAAATTTTTCCTTCTATTTCAACAATTACTTTCGTATTGATTTGTCCCTTTCCCCTTACATGAGTATCATTGACTAAAGGAGCATCAATTTGTGGATTCATGTCGAAGGGCGTGACACTGTATGGTTCTGATACATTACCTGCATGATCGATTGCCGTTACTTCTGCTTTAACTATATCAGAAGAAAAAGTTATACCTCTTAACCAAAATCCGTGTACAGATTCGTAATCAGATACTTCATCTATTTCTTCCCACTCATTCGTTCGTCCATCCCGATATATGATTTTTATTTTTACTCTTGCCAAATCCTCTGGTTTATTGATTAGTTTAGATACCTTAAGAGTGAGAATACGATCTCCATACTTAACAGGTAAAATCGAGATAGCCGGTGGAGTTACATCACGAATTTTTAATTCTTCATACATGATATTATTACCGCTAATTTTTAGACCCAACTCATTCGGAAAACTGAAACCTTCCGCCAATGCGCTTGAATAATCAATTGTGAATTCTCCATGGCCATCACTGGTCGTCTCAAGTTTTTTCATTTCGCGGTCTTTATAAGATGTTATGAATATTTTTGCTGATGGTATCGTTCTACCCGTCACTTTCATCGATTCTTCTGTAAGGTCATCTAAATCGATAGCAGGAATGGTTCCTTCTACAGTCTGAGACTCGATTCCCGTCGGTGATATAGTTTTTAATATGATCTTATCTTCTTTTTCGACCCCTATCACATCGTATTGGAAAGACGAAGGATATTCTTCTTTGAAAAATTCGAAAGTACCATCTGGGTGCATCACGGTGACTTGCGTACGAAGAGGACTTCCGCTGAAATCTCCCTTATACACCGTCAACTTCCCTGACCGGTAGATATAGGTCGGGATAGGTGGTCTACGTACATCCTTTATCTCCTTCGTGCCAACGTGTTCGTAGTTCGCCGTCCCATTCTTCCGTGAGACGAAGACGCTGAACGTTCCAGCGATTGTCTTCGGATACTTCACTTCGAAACGACCTTCTTCATCCGTCTCGGTTTGCATAATGTAGTTGTCCCTCGGAGAGGAGAATCGGATTTTCACGTCCGCGAATCGTTTATCGATTTTTCCCTTCAGTACGTCTGAATCGCTCGTCGGGTTCGTCCATTCTACTTGATGATTCCCTGATTCGTCCTTTGTTTGATAGACTTTAAACTTTTTCTTATAGTCTGTCACGGCATTCTTCTTCATCATGATTTCAATCGTTTTCGCATCCTCAGCCAATTCTCCACAATCGAATCGACCATCACCTTGAACAGGAGAACACTTTCTGATTTCTCCATTTTGGACGATTTCGATTTCGTTCCCTGGAATCGTATAACCTGTCACTCGTTCGTCAGATGTGACGAACTCTTTCGATAAGATCAACGGTTCCGTACCACTCAACACAGGAACTTTCAGTTCGTATGTCTTCTTGAGCGCATCAGGTAGCGCTACACCTTCACCGACTTGAAGAGACAGGTTGAACGTGACCTTCTTCTGTTGATTGATCAGTTCAATCGGATAGTCAAGTCGCGCGTCGAAGTCTCCATCTTCATCGCTCAATATCGTCTGATATCGAGGTAGATAAGTGTCATCCGCATAGGTGACAGTGATTTTAGTATAGGGTACAGTATTTCCTTTCAGATAGTATCTCCCGACTTCACTCGCCTGCAGGGTGAAGGGGATGACCGGCTTCTCGCCCAATATGATTTCTTTTGTCTCACTCTTGATTCCAAAGTAGGAGGAATACACGTATGCTCTGTCCACGCCAGACATTTCCGGAAGACTGACAGAACCCATACCCTCGAAAAGGTTACCACCAGCTAATAGATGTGTCTCTGAATCTGGCAAGACCGAACGGAACAGCGATTCCTTCCCATTCCTACCTAAATAGAGTGGTGGGGCGAACGCATTCCCTTTCGGGACAATCGATTGGCCCGCGTCGTAAAAACCATCTTTTTTCTTACTCTTCAAAAAGAGTGCCTCATGACCAGCAGTGGATGGCAGGTCAAACTTGAAGCCACCATCTGATTTAGCGGTCGTACTCAGCCACGCCCCTCGATGCAGCAGCATCAGTTCTTGTCCGGGTTCAGCAGTCCCGACGACTTGTCTGTCCCCCGCCATCACTTCCGAATGATTAAGTTCTGCCCTTACTTGATCCGGCATTGATATGGTCAATATGTAAAGAACCAATGCGACGATCATATAATTCATCTTTTTCATGATTCCATTCACCTTTCTCGTTCGAATACATGCTTCGTTTCATCTTCTTTTCAAAGCCGTAAGATGCTTCAGAAAAAATAGAGACAAAATACGGAACACATCAAAATCAATCATAGTATTTTTTCTTTAAATTTCCTTTTTTAACAAAATATTTTATTTTTCGATTTAGAGTATACTTTAACTTGATAAAGAACAGTCAAGTGACACACGAGGGCACGACTAAAAAATGAGGATGTATACTTTCGACGTCGAAAGTATACATCCTCATTGGTCGTCCCTGAAAAATCATCCGAACCTTACTGGTTTTCTTTGAAAGATTTGAACCATATGTTTTTCCCTTTTGGGGCGTCGCCTAGATGACTGGCTCGTAGAAGACGTCCAGATACTCATCGAAGGAACTCGTGATTTCTTCCTCGGTCTGTGCCTCCTCGTCCCAGAACACGACGGCCGGTACATCGAGTAGCGGATCATAGTATAGACAGATATAGTTACCGAACTGATCTATCATGAAGGGATAATAGTCATGCGGTAGCCTCTGACGCATGTTCGCCGTCGTGTCCCATATGTTGTCGATGGACGAAGGATTGAAGGAAAGTAGCGATTTGGCCACTCGTTCCTTCGTCACCCTCGTGTCGAACACGTTGGGCCGTGGACGACCCCCGTTGTGCTCACGTATCAAGGCAATCAGACGTGAGGGAAGCTCTATCCCATACTTTTGCTCATAATCACGGATGTTCTCCTCTGATTCCAATGGTTTACTCAGGATCCATTCCATCATGTCACCTCCTATCATCTATAGAACTTACCGCCACCCCAGATGGAGCGTCCACCGGTATGGGCAGTCTGTTCATGTATCGTACGGTCGACGAGTTGCAGCACTCCCGGATTCTCGGCATGATGCCAGACCATGCCTTCAGGCGTATCCCCCGCGGCAATCTGTCGCTTCTGCTCTTCCGTGAATCGTCCACTCAGTTCGGGATTCGTCCGGATTTTCTCCGCCAATTGTCCGTTCGCCTCCTTGAACTGCCTCGCGTCACTCGACAGATATCCACTCTCGTCGAGCTTAGCGTCGAAATGACTCTCGAAGCTAGGGAACACTCCCTCTCGTTTACTACCGTCGTTCATCTCGACGCTCCTGCTCACGAACGGTACACCACTGACTTCATGGAGCTTCCCCGCCAAGGATTCGTTCCGACATTTGATGTACGACGTATCGTAATCCTTGTATACGTTCTCCGAGAACGTCGTCCTCGGGAGGTCCGCCTTTCCCTCGAACCCTGACTTCTCCCTATAGGAATCCAATTCGTCGAACCGGATTTCATTCAATCGCATCTTCTCACCCATCCTTTCTTTCCAGGTACGAGAACCATTCTTCATAGAAGGAGACGTGCTCCTCGTGCAAGGTGCAATAATGTAGGAGGAGCGGCTGCTGTACCAAGGACTTGGTCCGTTCTCCTTTGACATAGAAGGAAAGGCTTCTCTGGAACCTCTCGTCGAATTGTTCGAGCGTGTCCGCCCCCATGGAATACGTCATGATTTCATCGAGAGGAACGACCGTCGCGATTACCTCTCCTACGAATGCTTCTTCCATGTCCTCGAACAGCCGTCCATCCGGATTCGTGCGTATTTTAGAAATCAATCGTTCCTTCAACCCTGATCGTACGTTCATCTCACGGTTGACGTCTTCGAGCAAGGACTGACGGTCAGGACGCTTCGCTAGGAGATTTTCGAGGAATCTCGTCACACGTTCACGTCTCTGGGACAGGCTCGCACGTTTATCATAGGCATAGGAGAACCCGGATTTGATTGCGTGCTCTGAAATCTTTCCTAGTATCGGTTCGAGCCAATCGTTCTGATAGACGACGGCGACGCCCGTCTCTAGTTTCGATATTTCTGACGTCTGGTGTTCATCAAGTCCTATCGAGGAGCCGACGAGCTGACGATCCATCGACTCCGGCAATCTCATGATGATTTTGGTGTTGGTGTTACGAATCGCCGATGGATCGAGGAGGCTCGGTGATTGATCGACGAGGATGAATCCTTCGCCGAGCGAGCGCATCTCGGCGATGCCGTTCGATATCATCTCCACGGACTTTCCTTGTACGTTACTCCCTTCGGCCGACTGTTCGACGGATGTTCGTCTCAGTAGATGGTGTGCCTCCTCGAGTACCGTGACGTGCCGCAATCGATTCCCTAGGACGTTAGAATGGTGTAGACGATGCTCTTGTAGTCGGATGAAGAGTAGACCCATCAAGAGTGATTTGGACTCGCTGGAACCGACCATGCTCAGGTCGATGATGCAGTTCTCATCGAACAACTTCTCTGACGATACCTCGTCCGAAACCAATATCTTGCTCAACTGTCCGAGCGCAAGTGAGTTCACGCGCGTGACGAGCGCTCCGGTATAGTTCCCCTTCACCTCGCTCGAATAGCGTGATCGTTCGATGACCTTCGGTAGGACCTCGACGAGGTCCGTGACGGTGGGAAAGGTCGGCTTCCTATCAAAACAAATCGAATGTTCGAGGTTCCATCCACTCTCCACATAGATGCGTTCAATCGATTCACGAAGGATGGCGGGCATCGCGTCGTACATCGGCCAACAGGCGTTGAAGATTTCCACGAGCCGGTCGATGTGTTCGAACACGTGTACCGTCTCCGGGAAATAGAATGGATTCAGACGAAGGAGCGGTGTATTCGCTTGGTTCGTACCGAAGACATTCACGTCATCCCGGTCACCGAAGACATGCTTGTACTCACCCTTCGCTGGTTCTATGACCAAGTATGTCACTTCATTCTTTTTCAAGTTCTCGAGCAATCCGTAGACGGTATTCGACTTTCCTGATCCTGTCGAACCCGTGATGAAGGTATGCATGGAAAGGCTCTCGACGTCGAGCGATAAACTGGTCTCGTAGACGTCACCCATATGATAGACGTGTCCGATGTCGATGCTTCTCCCGAAATCTCTCTTGTTGAGATAGGATACGTTCCGGCCGAACTCAGCCATCTCGATGACCGGGAGGCCAGGCGTCGATTTCCGGGGAAGGGTGAGTGCCAACGCTAGCTCCTTCGTATTGATGAGCGCTCCACTTGAGAGATTGAGCTGATAGACATCCGGGCTCTTGAACAGAGGGTGCTCTAGTCTCTCGAGCGACCCCATGATGTTCCTTGCATCGGGGTGGTTCGACGGCCAGATGGAAATCGCCGATCCCTCTATAGAGGAGTCCTCGCCTCTAACGAGCGACTGATAGTTCGCCGCGACGATCCTAGCCGTCTGCTCGTCCTTCGTCACGAAATAGGCTGCGAAGTTCCATAGTCCGATGTCGGAGGCGACGTGCAGACGGTCGAGATGTTTGTCCACTTTCTTGAGTATCTCGTCGACTTGTTTGTTCCCGACCTCGAATTGAACGCTTATTGACTCACCTCTCGATATAGTCTGGCTACTTGATTGGCTGGTGCTCTCCGATTTCGAGCTTCCTTCCGTCTCACTCGTCCCCTCCGTGTTACTGCTGGTGTTCGAATAACTTACCTCAAGAGCTCCTACAGAAATCCCTCCCCCTAAAGTATGACTCGATGTATGTGATTGGGTCTTTGCCAAGCTGACGTTGAAGGTATCCGTCAACCCCTTGCTCGTACCCTCGCTCAATCCTTGGCTCTCGTTCCTTCCACTCGAGTACGTAGCCTTCCGTAATCCGGATATCGCAGTATGCATCTCCTCGAAGCCTTGGCGCATCTCGAGGATTTGCCCAGCTGAGATAGCTTGCGCAAGGAAGATGGCACTGAACTCCTCACCATGCATCGCATTGATGAGTCGTTCCAGTCCTCTTATGTCATGGTCGTCCCGTAGGTCCTTCAGGGAGGGGACGCCTGTTACGCACGAGACCGTCAAGCTACTCGAATTCTCCACGTCGAAGATTCTGCGCGTCATCTCATGATATTCAGAGTTACGTACTTGAGTAGTCCTCGTACCAGGGAGGTTCCCCTTCATGCTTTTGAGCAATCCGTCCTTGACGGAGGACGCGGAAAAGTCCTCGTCTGTCTTCGTCCCAATATAGAATTCGATTTCGTGGCCATCGCTATGAATCATTATGCAGATGTTCCCCTTTGTGGTCCCGACCGCATTGAAGATGTTGATCAGTTTCTCCAGGATGCGCTCTTCCTTCTCGTAGACGATTTTATCGATACGGACTAGACGTATCCGCTGCATGGCGTCTTCGAGAGACTCGTCAGTTGTCGAGACCAGATCAAATTCCGTGAGACGGTGTAGATAATTCTTGTCCATCACGTCCTTCGATATCGCCAATAGGTTTTCTGCCGATTCGTTCATTATGACTAAATCCTTCATGTCCCATCTCCTCTCTCTGATGCGAGATTCGGTCTCAACTCGATGACGGACGATAGCATCTTCTGCATGGCGTCTATCCATTCGAACTGCCTCGTCAATTCCTCTATGTTTCTAAGGTCTGACTGACGCTTCTTTTCAGATAAGCTCGTACCGGCCTCGAGTCTCTGTACGACTTCCTCCGCCTTTCGTAGTTCCCTTATCAAATATGTCTTGAATGCATCTTCTAACGATTCGATAAATCTCGCGGCTTGTCCATACGTATCTCGGACCTTTTTACCGACGTTCTCTTGATACGTCTTGAACGACTCGTCCTTGAATGAACGCATGGAGCCCTCATAGGCCAATATTTCATCGAACGGCCGTCTCCAAGAACCGAACAAGTTCCACGAGGCGGTTTCAGTCGCGGGTTTCAGAAGTAATCGAGCTCTCGGCATGCCATCGCTTGCTTTGTGTTCCTCAATCAGGATTTCAGGAATCTCGAACCTTGAGCGCCAGGCCGAGGTCGACGAATTCAGTTGTTGAGTACCAGGGATGTCGTTCACGAGATGGATATACTTTTCAACATCCCGCTCGAAACGCTCACGGAACAAGGATGCGATTTCATACTCGATGCCCGTGACGGCATCGAGTTGTAGGTTCTGCAGCTCGAGATTCGCGCACTCCACTAACTCAATCATCCGAAATATGTTCGTCTTCCTCGGCACACTTTTGGCGTC
The DNA here is from genome assembly GCF_022170825.1 of Exiguobacterium acetylicum. Taxonomy (NCBI): domain Bacteria; kingdom Bacillati; phylum Bacillota; class Bacilli; order Caryophanales; genus Exiguobacterium; species Exiguobacterium acetylicum. Next base: position 54,870 of record NZ_CP081879.1, read on the forward strand.
TTCTATACTTCTATCGTATCTACGCAATACGGTCGCCATCCTCGATTCGAAAGGGTTCGCGGTATCCACTCTGCGATTGACGTCCAACATCGCTTTCAGATGCCCTTCTATGGCACGGGCGTAGGCGAATTCCTGCTGCGACTTCTCGATGCGTTCGTCACTTTTGAAGAAGAGGACATCCTTCTTGATGCCAGTAATTCGCTCTTCGACGTCATCATGCGCGACTCGGAGTCTTGTCTCCAAAGTTTTGAACAAACTTAAAAAGTCGACATCCCGTTCTTGAGTAGCGTACCTTTCCAACGCAGCGAATATGACTCGCTCATCGATTGATTCATCACGAATGTTCCAATCTCTCTCTTCTTCGTCCACCTTTTTTGTTCGGAAATGCTCGTCACCCTTCTCATCTCTCCAGTGATGGTTCATGTTTGTGAGAAGTCTCGAGAACAGACCACCCTTCTTGTTCCCGTTCACCTCTGTGCTTCCAACGATGGCTTCTCCGACTTCGTTCCCCTCGTACTTCTCGACCGGGCGTTCCGTTTTCGCACTCCCGAGTACGATACGTTCCACCCTGTTCGCCGTCTGTCCAGTTCTGCCATTGATTTTTCTTGAGACAATCTCGAACGTCTCATCCTCTGCTTCCTCGTCAGTGAAGTAGATCACCTGACGTGGCACTTCCTTTCTCGGGTTCCATGATTCGAGCAAGTCGATGGAACGGATATGATTAAAATGGATGTATCCACCGTCCATACTCCTCTTCATCGAAGTCATGTATGGTACATGACTTTCATCGGTCGTCGCGGTCTCAAACAACGACTTGAAAAGCTCTATCTTTACTTCGTCGAGATTCGTGATGACCAACGTCCGAAGGTTTGCATCCGATACCCTCTCATGGCCTAGCCCGCTCTCGTCGATTCGTAAGGACTCTACTGGACCCTCCTTGAGTTGATTGAGGATTTCGCGAATCATCATTATCCTCTCATCGTCGTCCATTATCTCTTCGTGAAAGACGTCCACACCTTGATATCGATTACTGATGATTTTCAGATGATCATAGTCAGTTTTCTTCCCGAGGAAACGTAAACTGAACGTCTCTTCGTTCAGTTCATCGATGAGATAATCAATCACTTCTCCGTACCATTCGTCGAACGGTTTGAACTGGAACCTCGAGAGCTTAGAGTCCTTCATCAAGTCTCTCCTCATGTAGTTGATTTTCGTAATCCTATCGTAGGGGTTATGCGACATCTCTACCATCCGCATGGACATACCACCTTCACCTTCATCTATTTGATGACTTTTCTTTTGATGTATTTTACCCTCTCTACACATTCTAGGTTATTAAAAATTTTACCGGGTGTTGACATGTGCATCTCGACAAATCATTTGATAAGGACAGTATTTACAGTGTTCACTAGGGCTAGCTTTCACCTCGACATTATCGAAGTCTTCTGCTTGGAATTTTTTTCTGTCCTTATTTTTTTTACTTCCGAATACAGTAAGATTTTGCTGTCTATCCGGATATCTTATGCCGTCCAACCATACGTACCCTGGATCATAAGGATCTTCCGCTGATAACCAGTAAGCATCATGATGGTCCCTGCTCATTTGTTTTTCCATGTCCGTCAAATGAGGGAAGGCTCGGGATACTAAACTAAATCTAGCATCCAATGCTCCTCGTGATTTTTCCTTACCATAATGAAGCAAGTTTTCGAAGGTGAAGCCTCCGTGAAAACCTGACTCGAAGACTGGTCTGTCGTTCAAGAGAAAACTGTATAGTGCTCGTCTCTTACATCTAAGATAGGTCTCATGTTGCATGATGTGAAAGACTCTTTCATGATAGTCAATCCTCTTGGTAGCATATCCTCCGTCTCCATCACTCGATAAAGAATCCACGCCTTCGATTTTGGGTGGACGACTCGTCTTCAATCCCATGAGCTCGAGATAATACGAAGGAGACAGACCTTTTTCTTGTCCCACCTCCTGGATGAACGAGAATTTGATATGCACGGCATGACACATCATGATGTAGAAAAGATAGCATGCGATTTCGAACTCAAGTTCTTTTTTCATCTTCAGTTGCCGTAGATTTACATTATTTCGGAAGAGCTCGTCATAGCTTTCTTTCTTCAAGGGCCAGAGGTTAAGTGACTGTGTATAAGGAAAGGCTTTTTGATCCATCAAACAAAAATGGATGTTACGGTTTATATCGAATTGTAGCCCATCACTGTTCAACATCGGGCTGACTACTGAATTAGTCGTGGCCCGATGTCCACCTCGCATTTCTGCAGCATATTCGTCTTCATGTGGAGTCCCTCCAAGGAAGAAGTTCAATCCTTTTAGAAGGTCTTCACGTTGCACGATTTCTATCGGACTATCTTTGAGGTCGTCCAATGCTTCACGTACTGATTCGACGATTCTCTTGTCCGCCTCTTGCGTAATATGAGGCAGTATCTCTGATTGGATATGACCATCGAGTAATTCGACATACGATTTGATATCCACCTTCCCTACCTCTTTCATCTTCCCTTCGTTACTATTGAATAGTTTCTGATACAAAGTTTCTATCGCCTGCATCCCTTCGATGATGCCATCGATTTCCTCATCCTGTACTGAAAGATGTCCGATGGACTCGAAGGGATGGTTGTACATATGATGATCTTTCAGATTTCGTTCATTCTTCTGCCTTCTCTCGAAATCAGGGATACCGAATTCCTTCGTGAGTACTTTTCGCTGTTCCTTGATTTGTCCTAGTTCTTCATACCATTGCTCGAATGATGCATTTTTTTCAATCAATGGTGAAATTCTTCTGAGCCCGGTCAAATAGATTTTGGAGGATTTTCCTTTCACTAGTAAGAAGCCAGAACTAAAAATCCGTTGAAGTAAGTCAGCCGTCACTTCATCAGTATTCTTGTACTCCCCATCTACGACATCATACCTCCCTACGTTCAGGCGATGTATATCTAGCAGGAAACTACCGAACGGATATCGTGAGAGTTGAAGTTCCCGAGGACTATCTGGATCTTCCATGTATCCCTTCAATGTACCAGCCCTCGGGGATACGAGGACATGATCCTCGTCAGCGATATATTTTCTGAACTGATATAGATTGGTGAAGCGATAGATGTCTCCTTCGACCTCATCATCGAACATACCATTCAAGATGCCTAAAAAATTCTTCGCATGAATGTTGATCGGGTAGTTATGACGGAGCGCTTTGACATGGGTCGTGTTCTTCATGTCTAAGAATTTCTCCACGGGTTCGAAGCCTCTCTCATAACCTTCTATATAGTTCACGACATGTATGACTTCAATCCACTCGCTCAATCGATCGAAAATCATTTTCTGTATGGGCATCAGGAAGTAGAAACCATGAAGGACGATTACTTTCCTACTCCTGAACAAATGTTTTACAATATGTTTCGCTTCCGATTGTCTCTCATTATCGACTCTATTTTCCTTCCCCTTGTCTACCAGTTCTACTAAAGCATCCTCGAATACGTCGAGAGTCGTATCCGAAAATCCGTCAATCCAATCATCGAACTTCTTGAACACCTCTAGTCGTTCCATCTCCTTGACGGCATAATAAAACGTCTGCTCTTCGTCAGAGGCAGTAGCGAGTGCGGATAGATTTCTTGATGTGATTCCACTCTCTCGAAGGAAGCGGATAGTAGAAAGGACGGTCTCTTGGTCCTTGTCTATGGCCCCATGCATCGGATGATGTCTTACTTTTTCCTCGTCCGAGAACTGATGGAGTACTTGTGAGAGGATTGTATACTGGTGGAGCTCCGTCGATGGAGCGAACCAACCATCACCGATCGTCTGAGACAGTTCAGAGAAAGAATATACTTCGTCCCCTATCCATTTACGAAAGTCATCATTATTGTTCACGATACCTTGCTTCAAAGAGTTAGTCGCGGTTATGTGTATCGCATCACGATAAGGCGAAAACTCAGAATCTGGATGCATCAATTGATCCGCTGTCTCATAGGTGATTATCTTGTACGGCATGTCGTGTCCTCCTCGCCATCTTGAGTAAGTCTCGCCAAGTATTAGGACGCGACCCCCATTGATTTTTGTCATCGATTCCATAAATGAACAATCGTTCCTCGGCTCTTGTCATCGCGACATATAGAAGACGAGTCTCCTCGCGAATTTGCTCAAGGTCCTCTTCGCTTTTCAGTTTTTCGTAGCCTAAAGTCTCATAGTCGAGTACAACCCGGTCATCTACATATCTTTTATATTTCCAAGCAAATTCGATTTTGCCCGAAGGAGATACGTATACGATTGTGTCCTTGATGTCCCCCTCACCTGAACGCACAATGGGATTCTTCGTAAAAGGAATCATGACGGTATCGAACTGAAGACCTTTCGCCCTATGCACAGTCAGGACACGGACGAGATTGCCATCAAAACTGTTATCGTCTAACTCCGCTTCATCAGAATCCCTATTCGTCGCGACTTGCATCTCTAGCCATTCATGAAGTGTAAGTAAATCAAGAGGTCCATCAGCGAATGTTTCGTGAATGAGCATCATGATTTTATGGAGGTTCAGCTCGTATTGTAGCGTGTCTGCCATTGACAGACCGGCTTCTCGTAGATGTGTTTTGTAATTCGACTTGTCAATGAACGAGTCGAGCACAGAAAGTAATGGGCTGTATTTCAACCTTTCAAGTGATTTGGTCCATGATTCATGAATGGATAATTCAGTGGAAGAAGAAGAAATATAGATGTCTCTCTGAATAAGCTTCCTTTTGAAAACCGGATAGGAAGAGAGGCCTGAGAATGCGGTGGTCGAAAGGGAATAGAGTACATCTCGCTGCTCAGGATAAATCCAAGAGTTGATGAGAATCATCAAATCACGAGCCGCGTATGATTCGAACAACGTCCCGTCCATACGTACCTCAAGATTCTTGATGTCTCCATCTTTCCGAATCATTTCTCCAATATCTCTAGCCTCTCCGTTCCTACGGACTAGAATAGCGAGGACCTTGCCTCCCTTTTCCTTATCGCCTCGAGTGATTTCGTTCAATCTAAGTTTGATTTCTTCTACGTCGATATCCTCTGATTTTAAGAACATAGTGTTTCCCGTCAGTCGCGTCTCCTTGTTCGAAACCATCCTGTCCTCCCCAGGCGGAAGTAGTTGGGAGGGACTTTCCCGCCAGACAGAAAAATGACGTTCCATTTGTTCCACGAGCAGACGGCTGGACCTGAAGTTCTCATCTAGTCGATAAGTGACACACCGCCCTAGTTTTTTGAGGCTCATCGTTTCATCGAGGACCGTGAAGGCAGAGGAGTCCGCTCCCCTAAACCGATAGATACCTTGCTTTACATCTCCTACGGCGACGAGCCGGATGTCGGTCGCTGTGATGATACTTACGATTGATTGAATCTGCGATACGTCCGTATCTTGGAATTCGTCGACAAACAAGTAACGATATCTATCAGACAATTCCTCGAGCGGCGCATCTGACTCATAGATTTTTTTCATGAATCTAGTCAAATCAGAAATTCCTATCACGTCATTCTCCAACTTTAACTGGTAGAGTTCTTCATCCGCCTTCATCAGGACGTCAATCACTGATTTCGTGAAATCTGATTCATCAGGATTCATAGATACGCCAGAGAAATCCTCGGAGACCACACCCTTTTGTTCGAACTTGTCCCATACGGTTTCTAGGAATTCCCTCACCTCGTAGTACCACATACCCTCGAAGGGGTTCGCTATCGATTTTTCTTGAAGTACTTCGTCGAACGTTCTTTTGACCATCCTTCTACGCTCCATCGTCATCTGAGAGACTCGAAAACCTCCTCCCAATCCAAGATGTTGACCGAAGGACGTCAGAATTTTCTTCGCGAATGAAGGTATGGTCAGGATATCCATCCGTCGCAAGTCATTGATGTGTTTCATGTACTTCGGATCGCCAGTCAATTTGAGTCTTTCGACGAGTCGCTCAGCTAGTGCTTCTTCCATATTATTGGCAGCCTCGTTCGTGAAGGTGATCATGGCAATTTGATCAAGACCATCAATCACCCCCATGTCAAGGAGATACATGATACGGGCAATGAGAGTGGTAGTTTTACCACTCCCTGCCCCGGCATTGATGGCGATGTGTTCAGTATGACTGGCATGCTCCACGATATACTGATTGTAGTTGAACCCCTTGGATCGATGTCCGTACATCTTGAGGTAGTCCTCCTTGCCCTTGAGGCTCGTCTTACATCCATCGACAATTTGAAATGGCGTGATTCCGGGAACATCGACGGGTATGTGATGGACGATCACTCCACTCTTACGAATCTCATCAAGTTCTGAAGCATTCACTTTTCCACCGAATACGATAGAATGTGACGCCATTGTCGTCTCCGGGGTCGCAACTGGAGTTAATACCTGTTCGGGCGGAGTCATCATCACGAACCGATCTACATCCAATTCAGGCCGTAACCTCTGATCAGGTTCATCCTGTTCATAACGGAAGAGACTCATCACTTCGTTTATGTCTTCTTGTCCATAAAGTGAAAGTGGAGATCCTCCCGCATCTTTATAGATATATCGCCCCTTCAACGGAAGAGCATGGAGAGGATATGCTAAAGTAGTGCCGGCATTGAATCGGCCGATAGTAACTATCTTGGTGTTCACATAGGTCTCATCTCCAGAGAACAATTGTAAGCCTATCGACACGCCGTTCTTCGTTATAAGTACGTCACTCTTAACCAGAATATCGTGGTCGAAACTCATCTTCACCTCATCGAATTGTCCTGATTCTCGGAGCAGGAAGTAAAAATGTATCTCGGTCAAGAGCGACTTATATGCAATGTTAGCCTGGATTCTCGCAGAGTCTTTATCCTTCCTCGGGAAGTACTTCTCTGAAAAAGTCCTACTGTAATCATCTACAGATGGAACACGTCTTTCCTCGAGTATCCTCGTGTACAACTCCGTCGTGTAGAGTGGCGCGCTTCGATTGACCGTCCCCCTTAATTTGTATGGATGTGACGGTCTTATATAAGAGTTCACTAGTAGGTCATATACGTTTTTCGAACTACCGATGATTCCTAGAACTTCATTCATATCAATCATGTTGATTTCTCCTCCTACAATATTGCTGCCCTTACGCCCAATCACATAATCAACTTCGTAGGAACGGGTACTGGGTCTATCTCTACATACAATTTTATCCTAATCAGACGAATAAGACGATTTTTTCTTGATTTACATGGGCAATATTAGAAACAATTGGATGATTCTATTCTTATGATTCGAGAATTCGATGTATGAACCTTTTCAGTAAAGATTAGGATGAACGTCAAAAAGCGATCCCGTGTCTTCTCGCAGGATCGCTGATTTTTTAATCGTATAACATGTCTTAATTTTATTTTAGATTGATACGACCATCTGGACCGTCGACCCGGACACAACATGACAGTACATGCTTATTGACCGCCATCTTCCAAGCCCCCATCCGAGAGTGCCAACTCTTCAGTTCCAAGAAGGTGGTCCAATCCATTTCGTATACTCCGGCCAACGTATAATCCTTGTTCAGACTCACGAGTATCAGATGGTCGAAGAGCTGTTCCTCTTCCTTTTCCTCCCCAGGTGCATTGAGTCCATAGAACACACCGGTCGACGTACTCGTGACCGTCTTCACGCTATATCTCCGACCATCCTGGCTCGTCGCATCGAAGTGCTTCATGCTGATACGAGAGATTTCGAGGTCCGGGAACGATGGATTGTCACGATACGTCTCTACTGCATAATATTCTCCGACCTCACCTACGATGTTCCGCGTGCGGACGATCCCCCTCGTCTTCATCTCTTCATACCATGCACCGTACAATCTTACCAAATCGCCATCTTCCATCCTTTTCAGACAATCAACCATGTCCTTCATGAAGTCCAGTCCTTTCCATTTCGGTTATCTACTTCGAATATATGCTCGATATCGTCAATCAATTCCATGCTCCATCTTGAAGTAGGTCTTTCCTCTAGCATGTGGATATTTCCCGAAGTACCATTCCTCTGGACGGTCCATCATGACCTTATATAGTATCTGCCCGTAAAACTTCGCGGCCTCAACGTTGTTCTTACGGCAGGCGATCCAAATCGGTTCATACAATGTCCCTCTCCAATCGCTACCCGGGATCCAACTCGAGGTGTGGACGTCACCACGGTCGATGACCCGGTTCAGCTCCTCGATGATGACTTGATAATCCTGCTGGTCGATGCTCTCCATCCGCTTCTTGAACTGTGTTTCGTAGGCCACGTGCGTTATCAATTCTCCGTCGATTGTCTTTAGCATGTTCGCTCCTCCGCTTCCTGATTCATTAGAGTCGTGTCACCGATTGCTTCATTCAGTCCTTCGAGAGCCGCAGCACCTCGACCGCGGCCTTCATGCGTAAATCGAGGTCATCGGAATTCAACGCTTCAATCAGAACGTTTTTCGCGGCACTTACTACATCCTCGTCGAACAGCCCCTTGGACTTGTATGTCTCGATGCTTCCTTCGATGACGGTGAAAGGGTTGTTCCCATCCTCCTCGATCAACTCCAGCAGCCCGGTATCATCCAACGTTCCGGAGAACTTCGTCATCGTCCCACGATTCTTGACGAAGTCTACGATCTTCTGCTGCATGCTAGCCTTCGCGACCGTCGCTTTCCATTCGACGCGACGACGATGACACATTCCAACCTTCTGGTCGTCATACTCTTCAAGATACTGATAAGGTCCGGCAATCCCGACATGAACGATGGAGCCATCCGGGACGAGGATGATGTCGCCCGGCTTCACGACGTTGACGAACATGTTGACCACCCCCGTATAGGCCCCGAGTCTCTGTCCTTCGTACCGGTATTCCCGTTCGAGTTCCCGTCGTATGTCCTTCTTGTCAGCATTCTCGAGATTCCCGATTCCCGGCCATCCGATACAAACGAATCCTTCGTCGAGGAATTGCTTACCTCGATCAAATCCATGCGGCTTGTCCTTGAGCTGAAACACCTGTCTCATCGATTCCACTCCTTCTCCTCCAGATAGGATTTCCACTTCATGAACATAGTATAACGGAATGAAAACGAAATTACAACACCCTAAAACCCTAAGGGTTAAATTAGGGTTTTAGGGTTTCTAAGAAGGTTCGCTTTTCAATTTTTCGACAGTACGGGTCCTGAATGATTTATAGTATTGAGGTAGATCATCAGAAAAGGACCGAATCAATCATCCGGCCCTACTTCATATACATCATAACGTGGCGTATCATCCGTCACGGAGGAGTCGATTCAAATGGAAGTCAAATATTCACAAAAGGAACTCATCGAGCTGGTCCGTCATCTTCAACAGGATAGGAAAAGGACCATCAACGCCGCGATGTATGACAAGTTGGCTCGTCGCGATTCATATCCGCCACTTAAGGATGTCATCGACGTCTTCGGTTCGTGGACGCAACTCCTTGTCCATGCAGGAATCATCTCTCTCGATGAGCTTGATTCACATGCCATATGGCGCCTCGATCATCTTCGGATGCCGAGGGAGAAATGGACGATACAGGAGAGTCTCACCATCTGCCGTCATCTCCATGGGAAGTATCTCTCGACTTCCGACTATAACCGGATACGTAAGGAACATCCCGAGATGCCGAGCCGAGCGACCATCGTGAACAAGCATGGCAGTTGGGCGGAAGCCTTGAGGCACCATGGCTTGACCCCACATAGCCGTTTCACGGATGACGAATGCCTTGATTTCTTGAGGACTGCCCTCTCTGCGCGCGAAGGTGCGCTGAACTCCGTCGAATACGACCGCTGGGCGATTGAGAATGGCGCACCGCGGCTCCTCGCATTGACGAAGCGGTTCGGCTCATGGCCGGGCGCGTTGGCGAAGGCACGGGCAACCTCTGATTAAGAAAGGCTTTATTTTATCTCTACGCCTGCGTATAACTGTTCGAAGAAGTCTCTCTTGTCGAAATGGATTCGTCTTGTCTCCGGGACGTAGTGAGCACCAGTCATCCGTATCTTCTCGAGGGTCTTATTCGGATCGAGCGAGATTCCGAACTCCTGTGTGACGAACGATAGGAGTTCGTCCACGGACATGCCGTCAATGATACAGTCTCGGACGAAGTCGGTGAGATTCCTGACATGTTCACCTCGATAGAAGATGTCGCCCGTCGCCGATGGGATATAACGTATCCCTTCATGTGCTCGACAAAGTCGTTCGTAGAAGATGTCATCGAAGCCCAGTTCAAGGATTTTATGCGGGACTCGTTCGTGGATGTTCTTGACGGTGAAGTATCTCTCGTCGGAAAAACTTCTAGAGACGATCTTCTGGAAATCGATGAGACCTGATTTTGCGATGCCTATCTTCTCGAGTACGGAGATGTTCATGTAGTGATTTCTCCCTATCTGTAGGAGGTCGAGTCCTGACTGGAGTTCCGATATTGTCTTCCGGAACGACCGTGTCTTCAGTAACGGAGATTCATCCAGCACAAAGTACTGATTTCCCATGAGAAGATTTCGGTAATAGCATTCACCACTCCCTATCTCTTCTCGGACGATAAATCCGCCACTCAACACATAACCAACGCTTTTCAACATTTTTTTGTTCAGATATAGATTTCCTGAAGATTTGAGGACGGGAAATCCATCAATCAAATCCTGAGCGATATAGATGTCGTCGACGAGGATTCTTTTAAGGAAATTCTTATGAATCGTCGCTGGTATAGCAGACACATGGATTAGTTTTCGTTCAGGCGTGACGTATTCCGGCAAATCAGTAAGCACGCGAGTCCGCGTGGATGGTCCATGTAACCCAAAATTCTGCTCTAGATGATTGATGAAGGCGTCCAGAGTGATGGGGGATAGCTTCTTGATCAATCCGGTGAACCATTTGATTTTATCCTCGACGCCTATCGCGAACTCTGGGATGCGTCTGATTTTAATGAAATCAAGGTCTAGCATACGTTTCAATACGTTATGCAGTTCGTGATGGTCCTTTATGTCTAACGACCTGAAATAGGATTCATTCGTTTCATAGACGAAGCTCGTACTGTAGATTCCTTCAGGCAGCATGAAGAGCTTTTCAAGATTTACTTTCTCCTCGACGATTCGATCGACCTCGAAATATCGGACCTTTTGGTCATAAGAGTGAATGCAATACGACGATTCTGCGATGGTACTTTCGAAATTATGTAAGGAGATTCCATACTCTTCGATGACACTTTTTTTACCATGAAGTTCTTCTTCGAGGAATTCTGAATATCGTACATGATGGTTCTTGGTGGAATCAGAATCTCGTCCATGCATGAAAAAATACTTCTTCATGAGATTCCGCTTGGTCATCTTCACTACGTCACCGTTCTCATCTTCGAAGAGCGACTCGGCATGGAGAAATCTGATGCGTTGATCCGGAAGTAGTTGATTCAGACAGTCCAACTTACTCTTCTTGACGCCATCCCTGATTCGTTCTTTATTACATTTAAGTTTTAGCAGATAAAACGTCTCTTTCTTCTCTAGGAGTACCTCCGTAAAGAATTCGTGGTCGATAGCATATTCTCGGAATATATCGATGGTCCGACGTGCTTCCTTGATGTGCGTGACCGGAACCACCTCTAAGACCTTCCCCAACACTTGGCTAATCCTCTGATGGGATACCCCTTGTACTTTCGCGATGTCGGCAGTGCTCATCCCACTCAGACGTTTCTTCAGGAAGAGTTTTCCCTGTCCATCCTCCAAAGTTTCCAGGAACTCGTCGAGAGACCTGAATTTTTTCTTCACATCAAGGTTCGAAATGCTTACGAACTTCAATTTTTCAAGGCGACGTAAACCTTCTGACGTTTCTCTTTCAATCAATCCTGATACCATGGACCAGGAACGGAACGAAGATACATCCTCTACCCGGTCGTATACAGAAATCAATCGACGGACGATTTTTTTTAGATTTGGTCCATCACTGGTCTTTTTCACACGTCCTACTAAAGGAATCTTGCCATTTTCTGCATCGATCTCGTGAACACGATTCGATGTACTATTGTGTTCTGACGATACCCTCACTGCACTGCCACGCATTCTTCCCTTACGTCCTACATATGATTCATAGGCGGACATGACTCTCTCATATACCGACGACCGCTCTACCCCTCCAGTCAGTTTCTTGAATGTCTCATAAGCCATTCCGTCGAGGTCCGTGAAGCGTATCCGTGACGGGATCAGGATATTTTTAACGATATACTCACTCATCCCTTCTTCTGCAAGGACGAGGTGGTATAGCGATGTCATGCCATTCAAAGAATCAATCTCTTGTGGATTCAAATCAGCCAGGAGAGTCTTAATCGACTTTCTGATGGTTTGATTCGGCCAAATTTCTCCTTGTACCTTCCTACGTTTGATGATTTCGAGCGTGACGCCCGACTCCATCATCTTCGCTAGCTGACGGAAGCTGACGTCACGCCCCTTCTCGATTGCTAAATCGGCAAGGCATAATACTCTCTCGTCCATCCACACATCTGTATGATGTGAGGAATCCTTAATATTTTTTCCAGACGAGTATCCAACACCTTCATCGATGTCCAACCTTCCTTGGTGCCTGATATAAGAGTCGTAGGCGGACATGAGCTTCTTGTAGATGGATAACCTCTCCGCTCTTCCCGTCCGTCTTTGGAAGTCTTCATAGGTCATTCCTTCTAAATCCGTAAAGCGTATCCGTGACGGAATCAAGATTGTATTCACGATATATTCGCTCACACCTCCCTTGACCAGTACTAGATGATATAGCGATGTCATATCGTCCAAAGAAGCAACCTCTTCCTGGCTCATGTCAGCGAGAAGTGCCTTCACGGATTTTTTGATGGTCGAGTTCGGCCATATTTCTTTCCGGGTCGTTTTTCGGTTTATCTCCTCGAAAAGGACCCCTGATTCCATCATCCTCGACATCGAGCGGAAACTGACATCATGTCCTTTCTCGATCGCTACGTCAACAAGACATAACAATCTTCCATCCAATCGCTTTATTGATAGTGTCTCTCGGTCCCTATCCTCGGAACTACTTATAGATTTAATAAAACGTTCATCCAGTGACGATTTTCTATTCACATTAATACGAAGTCTTCCGTTTTGTTCGATGTACGACAGATAGGCAGACATGACCTTCTTGTATACCGAAAGTCTCTCGACCCCTCCGGTCCGGCTCTTGAAGTACTCATAGGTCATTCCCTCAAGATCCTCGAGTCGTATTCGAGACGGAATCAAGATTGTATTCACGATATATTCGCTCACACCTCCCTTGACCAGTACTAGATGATACAACGATGTCATGTGAGCCAGCGAGTCCACCTCTTGTTGGGTCATATTGTTCAGTAGAAATTTCACCTTTTCTTTCGTTGCAAGGTTTGGCCATATTTCTTCAGGGCTCTTTCTACGGTTGATGGCCTCGAGCGTGACGCCCGACTCCATCATCTTCGACATCGAACGGAAATTAAGGTTCTGGCCTTTCTCTACTGAAAGGTCTACCAGGCAGAGGAGTCTTCCATCCGACATCCGTTTTTTTTCTATTCGTGACAATTCTTGATCTTTCATTTAATAATCATCCTTCTTAATCAATCTGAAACCATCGACAGGAACTACAGACGTTTAATCCTCTGGTCCATATACCATGTCCAAGAAACTTTGCCTATTCAAGAACACTCGCTCCAGCTCTTGAACATAGTACATATCAGAGCCTCTTATTTTTTCAATTAATTTTGACAATGCGATATCGATACCGTACATTCTACGGATGTCTGATTGTAGGACGTCGATATCCATTCCGTCATGTACGACGCATTCGATGAAGTCCACCTGTCTCTTTTTTTCTTTCGAACAATACATCACGATGGATGTCGCGAACTGAATGAAACGTATTCGTTTGTCGTACCGACAGATACTCTCATAGAAAATACCATCGAACCCGAGACCTAGGATGGCATGATTCAATTCTTCTTGTATGTTCTTGACGGAGAAGAACCGACCGTCAGAAAAGTGTTCAAAAACTTTTTCCCGAAAATCCAACATCTCTTTTTTACTGACACCCGCACGTTCAAGGACCGAAATGTTCATGTACGTCTCGTCGTCCACTCGGAACAAATCAAGATTCTGCTGAAGATTGACAAGAACCTTCCAGAATGATTGTGTATTTTGTACTGCTGAAGAGTCATCGGTCTGGAAATAATCCTTCGTCAACAAAAAGTGACGGAAGTACCTTTCAGCATTCCCAAAACCTTTCCTTATCACGAATCCACCTCGTAAATCATAGCCGATCATGCCAAGATTTCGGTTATTCAGATATAGTTGACGGAAATTCTTTACGTCGGAATGTCGATTGATCAACTCTGGCACCGTATAGATATCGTCGACCAGAACGGTCTTGATGAATGATTCTTCCTCCGTACTCAACTCGGTAATATCATGTACAAGTTCGTTACGTGGAGTTAGATAGACTGACAACTCCATCTGTATCAAACTTCTCGACGAAGAGGCAAGAAGACCGAATCTTTCCTCTAACATCGATACGAATGCATCGAGAGGTATTGGACCCCATTCATCGATGAGACCTATTAACCAATCTAGTTTGCTCGTCACACCGACACTGAACTCTGGCATACGTCTAGTCTGAACCGTCTCTATGTGGAGGTTGTCTTTTACGATGTTATGGAGTTCGAAGTAGTCTCGGATATCGAGAGCGAGGAAATAGTGAGCATGGCGCTCATAAATAATACGCATGTTATAGATACCGGGATCCAGTCGAAACAACTCTCGGAATGTGTTCTCCTCCTCGAGAATAGGCTTAACATCAAAATACCGGACCCTTCTTTTCGAGGATTGCAAACAACTTTCTATCCTGTCAGCAATTCCTTCAAATGCCCTTTCCGAAATCATGTAGTGTCTAATTACTTCCTCTTGGTTTCTAAGTTCTTCTTCTAAAAAGGATAGATATCGACGATGATGCTCAGTGACATGCTTAACTTCACGTCCTTCTAGAAAAAAATACTTCTCGACAAGACCCTTCTTCGAGAGAGGTGAGGCATTTCCCAAAACGTCTTCGTAAAGCCCTTCACTGACGAGCATCCGCTGTCTCTGCTCTGATTGTAAGAAAGAATAGATTTTTCTTTTGGACGAAGTACCTTTCGAACACTTTTCAGAAAGGAAATGATAGGTTTCTTTTCGTTCGCCTAACACAGTCTCGAAGAAGACAGGATCAAGTTCGTAACTCTCAAATAGATATCTCATCCGTCTGGCTTCTATGATGTGTGTCAGAGGGATGCCAGAGACGACTTTTTCTAGAATTTGTCTGATTCTTTCACGTGTCACATTGTTGATGTCACCTATTTCTTGGAGCGTCATCCCTTTCAGACGCTGTTCCATGATAGTTCTGCTTGTTTCTGGTATAGATGATAGGGCTTCTTCTAGGTGTCTGGTTCGCTTGCTCACTTGTTCTTCTCTAATATGGACTAGACCGTTTTGCGCTAGACGTTCTAATCCCGCAGAGACCTCGTGTTCTTGCAATCCCGTTTTTTCCACCCAGTCTCCTGGTATGGATTGGTCTGGCATTTCGTCGTATACGCTGGTCAAATCTTTTTCGATTTGATTCACTAATCGTTTCCCTAACTTTCTCGTCTGTATGATGCCAGTATCGTAGGACTCATCCCTGACACCACCATCGTTCTCGAATGCCTTCATTAGTTTGATGAAGATGGCTTTACGCTCACCACCACCTGTCAGCCTTCTGAATGTTTCATAATCAATCGTCGTTAGATGTTCGTATCTTATTCCCGAGGGATGCAATAAATTTCTTACGATGTTCTCACTCACACCTCCATCTACCAAGACGAGTCTGTAGAGAGACTTCTTCTCTTCCATGATTGAGAGATCTTCTTCTTTGGCATCAAGAAATAGGCCGTGAAGTTTCTCCTTCACGTTCGCCCGTATCCCTCCTACCAGTTCCTCATCCCACTCTATGAAATCTTCTAGTGTATAGCCATCTTTCATCAACTTCGCTATCGATTGCAGGCTAAGCGTCGTGTCCTTCGAGTCCGCTAAATCAAGAACCCCTAACAAGCGAACATCCCTATCCTTCATCTCATCACGCCCCATCTCTTCCCCTCCTTCTTCAATCATTGCAACATAATTATTTTTAGATGTTTTTCAAATCGAACATGCGGTTCTCGATATCATCATAAGTTCAATGGTGATATCGATTGGCATGCACATCGGGAGTAAATGAAAATCAATAGTCGTTATTTGAAACTACGTTCATATAGTCGTTCAAAAAAAACATTCTTATCACTATGGAGACTGCCGGTCTCGATGATGTAGTGATATCCAGCTCCTTTTAACTTCTCGATTACTTTTCTGGTGTCCAACGAGACACCGTACTTCTCTTTTATCAGGCCAATTAGTTCAGAAACCTCGATTCCCTCTTCTACTTCATCTTTTAGGAAATCAGTAAGATTTTTCTTGTTTTTCGAACGGTAGAATATGTCTCCACTTCCTAGAGGGATGTAACCGACCCCTTCTGATTCACGGCATATACGCTCATAAAAAATATCATCGAAACCTAACTCCAATAACTCGTGTTGCATCTCACCGTGAATATTTTTCATGCTGTAGTATTGTCGATTCATGAAAAAGGAAACGACTTGATTTTGAAAGTCTAAAATATCCTCTTTGGAAAAACCAATTTTTTCAAGGACGGATAACTTCATGTATAAATTTTCTTCGATTCTTAATAGTTCATAGGATTTCTGGAGATCAGACAACACTTTTAAAAACGATTGGCTGTTCTGCAGGGGAGATTTATCGACCTTAAAATAGTCTTGTTTCAGAACTAATCTTCTAAAGTATCTTTCAGCTCTCCCTATTTTTTTGCGAAGCACGAAACTACCGCTCACCACATATCCTAAATCATTCAACACCAAATTATTTAGATATTTTTGTCGGAAATTGCTGATTTCATGATGACTCTTCTCAAGTTCAGCTATGGAGTAGATATCCTCTACCATCAGCGCTTTGATGAATGCTTTTTCTTCTACGTTCAACCGTGAGATTGTACACGTCAACCTTTTTTGTGAGTCGATGTGATCGGATAGTTCCGCTAGGATGAGGCTTCGAGACGATGCAGCATGCAAGCCATAATTATTTTCTAGGTATTGCGCGAACTCAACAACGGTTATGGGCTCCAACACACTTATGAGTTTAAGCATCCATTCGAACTTATCTGAAATGTTTATAGAAAAATCAGGCATACGTCTCATTTCGATTGAATCTATCGTCAAATGGTAACGAAGCAAATTATGTAGTTCGTAATAATTACGGATATCTAACGAATTGAAGTATGACTCATTCTTTTGGAATACGAGCTTCGTGCTATAGATACCATCATCAAGCTTGAATAAATCTTCGATGACAGGTTTTTCGTCCATGATGTGTGAAGATTGGAAATGACGAACCTTTCTCTTGTCAGATTGTATGCAGTAAGGCGCACGGGAAACTAAATTCTCAAAATTTCTAACGGAAAGTGCACACGCATGGATTTCCTCATTCCTGTCACGAAGTTCTACCTCAAGGAATTCTAGGTAACTGGCATGATGACTCTCTATATGCTTAATTTCTCTCCCGAACAGAATGAAGTATTTTTCCACTAGATTTTGCTTTGATAAAACCACCGGTCTCCCATTCGAATCCTCAACCAACGATTCGACATACAACAATCGCTTCTTCTGATCGGAAGTCAAGAAGTCGTATGTTTCTCGTCTCGCTCTCTCTCCTTTGAAACATTTTTCCTTTATGAAATAATAGATTCTCTCATCTTGCATTAAGATGTTTTTGAAAAAATTCAAATCCAACTTAAAGTTTTGAAAGAGATATGCATGATTCCCTACTCCACTGATGTGGGTTACAGGAATTTTCGAGAGTGCTTTATCTAATATCTGACTCACATATTGATGAGAAATTTTATGCTCTTCCGCAAGAACCCTTATACTACGACCACTTAGACGCGCTCTTAATATGTCTCGAGTACGCACGTTCTTTTGGCCTTCTATGAATTCATCAATACCTATGGTTCTTTTTTTAATCAAGCGACCATCTATATCTACCATGCCTTGGTGTTTCAGTCTGAATAGAGTTCTCATGGCTGAATCTTCATCGGCCTCAAGCATTTTTATCCATGAAGTGATGCTCTCTTCGTCTGACATTCGATCGAAAACAATAATCGCTTTTTCTTCAATCGATTCAGAAAAAGTATTGTTTGTTTGTATGCTCTCTTGATTCGTTTCGACAGTTAGATTAACGACTGTCTGTATGTTTTCTTGATTCGTCTCAACCATTAGATTTACGGTATGTCCTTTGATTCGATCGACATAACTATTATGAGCGGTCATGATTTTATGAAACAAAGCAAGCTTTTCTTTCCCGCCAGTCAGTGCTTTGAATTTTATATAATCCAAGCCTTCCAAATCACTAAAGCGTAAATCCGAAGGCAATAAAAAGTTCCTGACGATGGTATCGGTCAGACCATTTTCGATGAGAAGTAGGCGATAAAAGGACTCTTGGTTCTTCAAGAAGTCGAATTCCGCTTTGCTGATGTTGTTCAAGATATTCTGTATTTTATTATTGATGATTGAACTGACTCCATCGATTTTGCCGAAGTTTACGAATAAATCTTCAAGTGTCTTACCAGATTTCATGATTCGAATAATCGGATTCATGCCTATCTTTATACCTTTCGTTTCTCCTAAATCTATGAGGTTCAGGATTCGTAGATCCATTTTCACGTAGCTATCATTTTGATTCATGTTCTGTCGATTCGTCCTTTCGGAAAATTTAACCATACCTATAAATTATATACCAATATCAATCGCATGGATCATCCACGTCCACCTCTTCCTCGAGGTACGTCTCGAGTCTTGCCTCCTGGACGTCCGCCCCCGAACCGAGGAGTGCATGATACGTCTTATCGATTTCGTCAATTACCCGGTCGAAATCGTCGTTCACCTCATGCTCCCAGTAACGCAGTACGGTCCATCCTTGACAGAGATAGTGCTCCGTCTGCTCCTTGTCCCGCTCGCGGTTCCGCTTGATTTTGTTGCGCCAGAACTCGACGTTGCTCTTCGGCTCCTTATAATGTGCCGGACAGCCGTGCCAGAAGCACGAATCCAGGAACACGACGAGACGCTGTGCCGGGAAGGCGATGTCTGGCGTTCCGAGTAGTCGTCGATAGTTCTTACGGTATCTGAGTCCTCGATGCCATAGTGCATGTCGCACCTTGACCTCCATCTTCGTGTCCGTCCCCTTGACCTTGCTGAGGTTCTTGTTCTTGATTGCCATCATTTTTGCCTCCTCTAGTCATTCTCATACTCTGCTTTTCCCGTTCAGGGGTCCTCCGGAAACCAAAAAAGGCACCTCCATAGCGTATGGAGATGCCTCGGTATGTCCGTCCGGGTCACGTACGGCGCTTCAGTTGTTGTTGATGTAGAAGGATTCCTGTGCAGGCACCGGTACCGGGTGTCTGTCCTCGATCTGCTCGATGCGCCAACCCATCCGTTCGATGAGACCGACGACCAGTGCGTTCCCCATGCAGAAATAGCGCATCCGGTCACTCATCGTGCTCGTCCAGTTGTCCGGGAATCCGTTCAGGCGCTCGCACTCGAGCGGCGTCAGGAATCGCCGGCGGCCATCGACCTCGACCACGTGCGAGCTACGGTTCGTCGTCCCCTCGCTCGTCAGCATCGTACGACCCGGCTTGTCGAGGTCATCGATTTCCGACATGCCACCCTCGGCGTAGATGTACTTGTGGCCGTCCGCCGACGTCCGCTCGATTTTCTTCGCGCCACGCAAGAAGTTGAACTTCTCAATCGCGGAGTCCTTGAGATAGAACTTCTCAGGCACCGTCTCCTCCGGCTGCAGGATGTCCCGCAGCGGGGTCGGCTTCTCGAAGACCGGCTCCGTATGGATGGAGTGGAAGCGACCATCATGCATGTAGCCCGAGTTGTGGAAGTTCGCAGAGAACGTGTCGGAAATCTCGACGATGTCGTCCGGGAGCATCCCTTCGAGTCGGCGGTTCTTGATGACCTCCGGCTTGACCGGGAAGACCGGTGCGAAGAAGCCCTTCTCGAACAGGATGTCGTCCGCCGTATAGGACTCGAGTTCCTTGGAGAATCCGGAGTCGTCACGCGTCGCGAAGATGAACACGCGTCTACGACGTTGCGCCATTCCATATTCCGCGGCGTTGAGGACACGCCATTCGACCTTATATCCGAGGTCACGGAACGTCGCCAGCATGACCGCGAAGTCACGACCACGTTGTTTCGCCGGTGACTTCAGAAGACGATCGACGTTCTCGAGGAGGACATAGCGCGGTGCCGTCGCCTCGATGATGCGCTTGATTTCCCAGAAGAGGACACCCTTCTTGCCTTGTATCCCCTTCTCGCCCGACAGGCTGCGTGCGACCGAGTAGTCCTGACACGGGAACCCACCGACCACGATCTGTGCGTCCAGGTTACGGAATGCCTCGTCCGTCACGGTTGTGATGTCCTCGTTGGAGTGAATCCCTTCATCGAAGTTCGACGCATAGCACTCGAAGGCATCCTGTGCCTTGCGTGAGGGCTCCCACTGGTTCCCCCATACGACCTTGAAGAGGTCCTCGTTCGCCTTCTCGAGCCCGACGCGGAAGCCGCCGACCCCTGCGAATAGCTCGATTGTGTTGAGCCTTTTTCTTGTTTCCATAAATACGAACATCCTTTCGCTCTGTTTCAGTTTCTCAATTATATCAGATATCTTTAGGTTTGAACAGATCGAAATTTTCTCGATGCCAACTTCGTCCCCGCTGCCTCCCTCCCGGCTCGGCAGTCGCTTGGCAGCATGCTATAATCTAGGCATGAGCGTCAAAAATATCTATACATACGGAGAGATGTCCATGGAACCGCAGAACAATGATACGAACGAGATGAAGAACAAATCCTTCCGCCTGTCGGAAGAGGTGACGCGTCGGATCGGCGAGCTGGTCCGGGAGCGTCAGGTGACGACGAACCAACTGTTCGAGGAGTTCGTCACGTTGAGCGAGAACCGCTCGCACGATCCCTTGCTGACGGAGGAGGACGAACAGCTCTCCCTGTTGCTACGCCAAATCGGCAACCTGTTCGAGGAACGCTCCCTACGACTGAAGCGTCAGGCGACGGATCTCGCGGGCGTCAAGACACGGCACGAGGAGACCATCTCCCGGCTCGAGGACGAGGTGATCGAGGAACGAGCTCGGATCGTGGAGGAGGGACGTCTCGCCGGCGAACGGCTCGCTGAACGTGAACAGGAACTCGTCGCTTCCGCACAAGAGGCGGAGGCGGGACGGAAGAAGGCGGAGGAGGCCCTCGCACGTCTCGAGAAGGAGCATGCCGACACGGTGAAGACGTTGCGCAAGGAACTCTTCTCGCTCGAGGAGCGGCTCCGTCGCGGCGATGAGGAGAAGGAACGACTACAGCATCAGCTCCATAGCCTGACCGCCGTCGCGGACGACTACAAGGACCGTTCCCGTAACGCCGAACGCCTGGAGGAGGAGAATCGCGAGCTGATGATGAAGGTCCGGCTGCTCGAAAACGAGAAGGAGCGACAGGATGCCGCAATCGCCGAACGCATCGAGCTCGCCGTCCTGCGCGACCGCGAACGACGCGCCGATGAATCAGGGGACGGTCGATGAACCGTATCGTCCCGCAGGACCTCATACCAGGTAAGGTCTATCCGGCAGGGACGGATTCAACCTCCCACTTCGCGAACGAACCCTTGAGCCGTCTGTTCCGTTTCGGGGACGGACTCCGCGGACTCGGCAACCAAGGGGGCATCCGTCGTTCGATGGTCGAAGGACGGGATGGTGCCCCACGGGAGGAGGCGTTCACGGTCATCCTCGACACCGGAAAACAATCCGAATGGAGGAACGAATACGACCCCACCAGCGGCATTCTCGTCTATTATGGGGATAACCAGACCCCTGGCAAGGACTTCCGTGAAACGAAGCAACGTGGGAACGAGACCTTCCTGAAGTATTTTGACCGTGCGTATTCCGTTGAGGAGAGCCATCATGCTCCGTTCTTCTACTTCGAGCGTGTCGGTAACAACGATGTACGCTATGTCGGAATCGCCCTGCCTTATGTGGAGGGAATGACGCGTGGCGTGGCGCTCCGTCGTCAGCAATTCCATCATCAGGGTGCAGGCGCGTCATATGAGAACCTCGTCGCACGCTTCACCGTCCTCCCGCTCGCCGTCTCGGGCGAATGGCTCGTCGACTTGAAGACGGGAATCATCGGTGGTCCGAACGAGCCTGAAGCCTGGCGCGCGTTCCGCGACGATCGTTCCATCATATCATCGGATGACGATGCTTTGGACGACCCGGCAGTCGAAGATTTTTCCCGACCACCGCGCCTCCACGAAGGTGCGAGGACGACGATGTATCGCCTCTCCCAGTCGCGCTTCCGGGAGTCGCTCCTCAGACGCAGCTCTTGTTGTGAGCTATGCGGACTCGCGGTACGAGAGCTCCTCGTCGCGAGCCACATCCTTCCCTGGGCGCATTCGGATGACCGACAGAAGGATGATCCCGACAACGGACTCGTCCTCTGTGACATGCATGACGGCCTGTTCGATAAGGGGTTCATCTCGTTCGATGAGGAGGGGAGAATCCTCTTGACCTCAAGGCTCGACGCGAACAGTCGGCGCCTCGTCGGTATCCGGGAGGACATGACCATCCGGATGTGGCCAGGACGCGAGGTCTACATGCGACATCATCGTGCACGCTTCGAGGACCCACTCCGATGAATAACGACAATCATTTCGCCACCATGAGCGGATGCTGAGCGACATGCCATCATCTTCGACATCAATACGAAAAAACAAGAGAAGGACACTGCCCCATAACGGTGGCGATGTCCTTCTCTTGCTCATTTACCTACGATCAACGTCTTCTCGAGCGACTTGAAGTTGTTTCGTTCGACCTTCACGACGAGTTTCGTCTTCGCCGTCTGTCTCGGGATGGATAGCTTGAACTTCCCATCCTTCGCTACTAGGACCTTCTTCGAGATGCTCTTGCCATTCTTGAAGACTTGCACGGAGGAATTCCGTTCCGTCTTCCCCTCGACGAAGCGTGAGGAAGATGTCACGTTCTTGACCTCTAGATACTTTATCGTGCCTTTCACGGTACGCCGTTCATAAGGAGAATCGATGCCATCCTTCCCCTTCGCCTTGACGACTATCCGAGAGCCTATCGGCCAGGCCTTGCCACTTAGGCGGTAGTTACCGCGACTATCCGCTTTCACGAGATACTTCGTGGTATTGATTTTGATTTCCACGGTGAGTCCGGGCTCCGACTTCCCGGTAATCGTCTTCGAATTATCGAAGACCGGGTCCACGGTCGGCTTCTTCGGTACGTGCTTCAAGACCACCTTTTTCTCCGAACGGTTCCCGACCATATCCGTCACGCGTAGGAGCAGTTGTTCTCGTGTACCGAACGCTCTGTTCACGACGTACTCGAACTCACCGCCTGATGCGGTCCTCACATAGAAGATTCGCTTCGACTTCTGATATATTTCGACGGTCGCACCAGGTTCGCTCGTACCGTAGAGTCTCGTACCGATGTTCCAGTCATCTCGCCAATCGATTCCGACGTTCGTGCTCGGTGCGATGGTGTCCGATTGCTTCGCCTGGTACACCACTTTTGAGAGAGCATTCCTACGTGAGAGGTGTATCTTGAGCTCCGAATGATTCTTGAGAGGCTTGTCGAGATTGAACACGACCTTCTCGGCGAATCCTTGGGAGATTTTTTTACCTTCGTATTCGAGTGTGAGATATGGATCGACCCTCGAACCTTTGATGTTCGTTTTCAGGACGACCGACTTCCTATCCTTCATCAACTCCACCGAGTTGATTCCTAATACGGAAGATGCATCCTTTAGCGTGACCAGGTTATCGCCCTTGTCGAGTATCTCCATATCAACCTTTTCGGATGCCTTCAAGACATGAGTCTTGATGGAGAACCGTCCTGTTCCGTCAGCCCTCGCCGTGTATTCCCGACCTGAGATGCTCACCGTCACATTCGCCTGCGGTTCGGTCTTCCCTTCGATCGAATCTTCTCCTGCGTAAGGTGTGACTAACATATCGAGACTAGGTCTTACGGTATCGATGGGAATGATTTTCTTACGACTCTCGTTCCCGTTCGGGTCCGTGCTGACGAACTCGAAATATGCTACCCTACCGAAACTGGAATGGTGACTGTATACCACGTTATCCCAATATCGTCTCATGGCATCGACCGTCTCGGTCCCGCCGTCGTCGTAGACGATCGTGATTCTCATCGTATCACCCGGCATGAGACTTGCTCTGATTTGGTCATCTCGATCCTGGATTGGCTCCACGTTGATTGCTGGAGGTGTCGTATCCCGATAGGTCAGTTCCACGGTCCGACGCACTTTATTCTTCTCATCATCAATCACTAGCTTATATGGACGATGCGCTGGACTGACGTCCGGAAGCTTCACGGTGAAGTTACCTATCGCGTCACTATAAGTGGTCTCGACGTGTCCATCGTAATATATGGCAGAGACCTTGAGGTTCGGAGCCGTTCGTCCAACGATGCTATTGCTATCATCGTCCAAATCATCGATTCGCGGAGCATTAAGCTCCACATATTCTCCGGACACGGCATCGGATTTCACGTCATTATCATCCACTACTCGTAGAGTGAAACGGTCCCCGTCCAACCAATCTCCGACTCCAATCACATACTCGCCGGATTGATTACGATCGCGAAGCAGTGACTTACTGACATCGAAAGTTCCGTCGGCATGGACCTTTGATATCTCTACCCATTTGTCGATTAACTTGTCGTTACGGACCGAGATTTTCATCGTACCGTTTTCGAAGTAGTATGATGGCTTTTCGTTCGGGCGTAGATCGATGACCTCCGTCTTCCTGCTCCTACTAACTCCTCCATCATAACGAGCCGTCACGGTGACCGTACCGTCGAACTCGTTCGGCATCAAGACAGAATAGTGACCGTTCTCGTCGGAGGTGGTGTTCATCTGATAACTTCCCATCGCTCCAGTGAAGTCGATTCGGATGTCCATGAACCTCGGAGCAGTGCCCGTCACTCTCGTGGAATCAGAGGTCACCTTATCCAGGAATAAATCATGACTATCAAAGTTCTTTTCGTATAATCGATGTGTTTCTTCACCGAAGTATGTCTCATCCTTTTTTTGCACCACGAACGTTATACTTGGCTCGTTCATGTTCCGGGGGATGGAGATTGAAAATCTACCTCGATTGTCGACTTCACCTAATCTTTGCAAGCTCCCTTTGTTCTTGACGTATATGGTATGTCCCGGCGTCCCGCTCCCATTGATATATTCACCCTCCTGGATGATTTCGCTGTTGATGATGAGCGGATTATCGGAATTGATTTTCGGTCCAGTGACCGTCTGGGTGCTCTTGAATATTTCGGGCATCACATCTTCACCGACGCCATCCATTTTTATCCAATAAGTAGCCACGCCATTATCGAAGTACGTCCAGCGGCTTAATGCTTTAGAGAAATAACCCTCTTCGTCGCTACGGAACCATGTACCATCATCCCAAACCCCATCCTCCATCTGGTTACCTAGGAAAAACTGCATCGAGGGTAACGTATTACCCGTCATGATGACCTGATCATCTTCCACCTTACTGGAAATCGTGAACGGAATTTTCTCTGGATTCGCTATGTCAAGGTTGACCACTTCGCTTTTCCGTTCGGCGTTACGTACATAGGCTCTTACACTACTGCTGTCCAGATTTTTTATCCTGAGCAGTGAGCCGTCACTGTAAACAACATCGCCGACGAGCACTACGACCTCGAAGCCTTGCGGACTATAGAAGAGGGATTCGCCGCTCTTGTTCTTCCCTAAATACTTGGGAGGTTGGATTGATTCCGTCATTTGTTCTGCGGAGTAGCGGGCGATTCTTCCATAGGTGCCGTCCATCTGTTTTTCACGTATCCCGATGGTCTCTCGACCGATTTTCTGGTCGAATTTCATCTTGAACTTTCCGTCAGCATCCGACTTCGTCGCATACCATTTGTTGGCGAACAGAATCATCACATCGGTGTCCACTTCGGCGGTTCCTTCGATTTCTGAATCAATCGAAGTGAACGGCGTCAGTCCCACTTCCGCATGGACCGAGTTCTGAAGAATGAAGAACATCAAAGGCAGTACGAACATGAATGCATTGAATCGTAAAAGGTCTTTCACCCTTTTCAAGCTCACTTGAATCATCACCTCTTTGGTTTGATTGGTACTGCCAGATTGTTTCTAGACGGGTTTGAACGACTCGTTCGTCACTCGAAAAGTGCGATGATCTCCTCATAGTCGACCGTAGGATCAGGACGGAGCTCGCCGTTCTCGATCGCGTCGAGCATGCGTTGTTCCTTCATCTTGAGGCGGTCATAGATTTTCTCGTCGACCATCCCATGTTCCTCCGGTTGTCCTTGCATCATCATGTAGTGATAACGCGTGTATTGTCCCTGAGGTAGACCCAGTCGATGGATGCGGTCGCGCGATTGCAGCATGTGCGTCAGGTTGAACGAATATTCTAGGTAGACCGCATCATGACAGACGTGATGTAGCGATACCGACTCGGCGAGGGTATGCGGGTTCGTGACGATGACGTCGAGCTCGCCCGCCTGGAACGACTTGATGATGCGTTCGCGCTCCTCGAGCGGCGTACTCCCATAGATTGCCTCCGCCTTGATGCCCCGGGCGAGAAGCTCCGCCCGGAACTTGTCGATCGTATGGACGAACATGCACCAGACGACGGCCGTCTTGCCCTCATCATGCAGGTCGGAGACGAGCTCCACCCCGGCACGGAACTTCCGTGTCGTAGGGACGCGACGCAACAACTCGACCTCCGAGCGGTCGAGCGTGACGGGAGGCGTGTCCTCCTGTCCGGCGAAGGTGAGGCCGGACGCCTCCTCCTCTCCATACATCTCCTGGAAGTCGAGTGCCCGCAACAGGAGCTCCGGGCAGGTCGAGGCCTGCAGGAGGCGGATATACATGCTGAACGGGTTCCCCAGGTACTTGCGATGGACGAGGTCGATGATCGCCTGCTCGGCATCGTTCGCCTCCACGTGATACTGGATGTCCGGCTCTGCCTGCGGTACCTGGAGCTCGTGCTTCGTCGTCCGCCAGAAGAACGGCAGCATCTTAGCGTTGATCTCCTCGATCCGGGTCGAGGAAGGATTCTTCAGCTCGCTCGGCTTGAAGTTGAAGAAGCTCTTGTAGTCCTCCCCGTACAGGATGTTCAGGAAGTTATAGACGTCCTCGTAGGTGTTCGGTATCGGCGTACCGGTCAGTACGTACTTATAGGAAGTCAGCGTCGAGAGACGCTTCGCGATTTGGGCCCGTTTGCTCTTCATCCCCTTGATCTTATGGACCTCGTCGAAGACGAGCATCGTGCGTCCGTCGATGACGTCGCTGAGCACGCCCTCGAATCGTCCGAGCGACTCATAGTTGACGAGGACGAGGTCGAACGAATCCCCGCCGAGACGAAGCTGACGGATTGGCTCGTTCGAGTCATGGATGTTGAGAAGGCGCAGGTCCCGCTTCGTCCCGAAGTTCTCGACGTACTCGTCCTTCCAGGCGAGGAACGTGTTCTTCGGTCCAATCATGATGATCTTGTTCACGCGGTCGACCTCCGGGGAGGACAGATAGGCGAAGGCGCCGTATACCATCGAGGTCTTCCCGGCACCCGGCACGGAGAAGTTTGCCGCCCGGTGCATCTCCGCCATGTAGAAGGCGGACTGCATCTGCTTGTCGCGGAGTTCACGATGCAGCTCGCGGTCGACGATTGATGCGAAGTTCGCATACTTGTCCTCGATCCGGTCGTCCTGCGTCTTCAGCAGCATCGCGTAGTTCGAACGCTCCTCGATGAGATAGGTCTGTCGCTCGAGGTGTTCGGCCAGCGCGCGCGTCACCACGACGTCGAAGTCCCGTCGTCTGCCTAGCTTCTCGAAGAGTTCGATGACCTTTCGGATTTCGACGTACGTCAGGTCCTCGCGGAAGTGAGGATATCCTGCATCCGCGTAGTAGGGCTTCAGCTTCGTCTTGATGGTGAGCTCGTTCTCCTTCATCTTGCCTGGTGTCACGTTGTCGTGGATCACGAATCGCCCGTCATCGTCCACCGTGAGGATCATCGCGTCCTCCTGTAGCATCTCCTTGTCCAATATGATCGTCCCCTTGTCGTATGTCAGTATCTTCTTGATGATGAGTTCCTCGATGTGCTTGACGTAGATGTTCTCCTCCCGCATCCGGTCCGCCCAGAGCAGGTCGAACTCGCGACGCGCGCGAGGGATCTTCTCGACGTCGAACGGGGAGGAGAGCCATGTCGTCGTGATGTCGAAGGACTCGAAGTTGTTCTGGATGGCGGCGCTCGTCTCGTTGTTCGAGCCCGTGAAGTAGATGACGTTCCCGTATCCGTCCTCGACGAGACCGAACTTCGAGTGGAACAGCCCGGACGACTTGAAGCCGATCCGGATGTCGACGACGCCGGTCGCGATCAGATGGGCGAGGTTGCAGTAGTCCATCATCTCCTGACTATCGAGCCGTTCGTCGAGTCGTCCGAGCAGGTCGTCGACGGTCTGTTCCCGCAGGGCATAGCCTTGTCGTATCAGCCGAACGTCCTCCTCGCTCAGCTCCTCCGAGACGATGAGCCGCATCCGTCCACCGTTGCGGACCAATCCCTTGACGCCCTGACCGTAGGAGGCCAGCGCCTTCGAGCTGAAGTAGCCGCTGACCCGGTCATAGGCGACCGCCCGTCCGAGGACGGGCGTATAGAAGTCCTTGCCGATCTGATGCTCCGTCGTATAGTAGGACGGGCGCAGCACCAGGTCGCGGAAGTCAGAGTCGTGACTCATAGGCCCCGAGTTCCTTCCGGATCTGTTCGACGAGACGGGCGAACTCCTTCTTCGAGCCGGCATCCATCCGGGCGATCTGGTCCGCGTCGACGTTGTCGAGCGTCCGGATGACCGTGTTGAGCGAATCGATCGGCTTCATCTTGACGCGCGTCAACACCGTCTCGTCAACACGCTTGCTGACGATCGAGCTCGCCTCCTCGCGCACGTTCTTGAGGTTCTCGTTCAGCTTCTTGACCGTGTTCACGGTCACGCTCGCCTCTTCCTGATAGGCATCGTAGACGTCCTCGACGATGTCGTCGTATTCGTCGAGGAACTGATCCCGGTTGCCCGCCAGTATGATTTCCTTCCCGATGCGACGGATGTAGCGTGTCAGGTCGCCTTCCTTCGAGAGCGCCATCGCCGTGAAGAGGGCGTTCTTGACGCGTTCATGCTCCTCCTCGTCCTTCTCCTTGTTGAGGATGAACATGATCTCCTGGAGCGGTCCGTCGAGCTCCATGTCGCGTGCCACGTAGTACTTGCCCTCGGCGTTGATGAACGAGAGGAACTCGACCATGAGGTTCGCCTTCTTGAGCATCTTCTTGACGTCCCCTTCGGTCTTGTTCGTGTTCGTCGCATATTCCTTCACCGTGAAGTACTTGTTCTTCTCGATGTCGTTGTAGACCTCGACCAGGTTGTCGATGGCGTTGTAGTCGACCGGACGCTCCTCGCCGTGCTGCAGGTTGAGCTCGAGTCGCTTGATGTCGATCGCGGAGAGACCCTCCGACGGATCGAGGATGACCGCCTCGAAGAACGACGTCTTCCCTTCCCGCTTCAACTGACGGAGGCACGTATAACGTCGGTTCCCGTCGACGACCGTCCCGTCGTTGAGGACGACGCCCGGTAGACGCTGTCCGAAGAGGTCGATGTTCTGCTTCGTCTTGTTGAGCGCGGCGCTGTTCGACTCGACGATGAACTGCTCGACGAGGTCGTTGTACTCCTCCTTCGAGAGGTTCTGGATGTCCTTGCCTTCCGATTCGTAGCGGTTCATCGAGCTGATGATGCGTCCGTTCTGGCGGTTATATAAGAGGTGCTCGAGCGGGATGCGGTGTACCGGGTAGCTGCGTGTCTGGCCCTTGATTGTCAGTTTACGCGTTCCGTCCGTCAACGAGATGGTCTTACCGATTTCTTTTTGTAGGTCGATCTTATTATCGAAGTTCATAGCTTGTGATTCCTCCCAAATTTCATGTGCGTTAACCAGCTGGTGACGCGACTCCATAACTAAATTTTACGCATATATAGAAAATAAAGACAGTATGTTTTCGGAAATAGTTGTCAGAATTTCTAAACTGCCCCCCATGACAGACGGGCACGCCCATCCGAGGAGATGAGCGTGCCCGATTCATGGCTTCAACGACGTAGATATTGCTCGAGTGCGCGCCGGATGATGTCCTCCGGGCTGCTGCCGTCCTCTTTCGCCCGTTCCTGCAGGTTCTTCAACAACGGATCGTCATCCCCGAAGTCGATCCGCAGCTTGACCGGACGGCTGACGGACGGCTGTTCGATGACGCGACGTTCCTTGCGGTCGCTGAGCATCCGCTTGACCTCGCGGAGTTCCTCCCGCGTCATCTCGTAGACGGTCTTCTCGCCGTCCCCGACCTGGTATGTACGTCCCTCGAGCATGACAGCCCTCGGGTCCTCCGGCCAGGACAGCAGTTCCGCGAGCTTCGACGCCGTCAGCTCCTCCTCGACCGCGCGGACGAGCAGTTCCTCGCCGAACACGTTCCAGAACGAGACGAAGCGGCTCACCTGCGACTGCGACAGGCCGATGCGCCCGACGAACTCGAGCCATCCGCCCTCCTCCTGCCGGAAGCCGTCACGCGTCCCCTCATAGCGGAAGATGGCGTTGGCGTGCGCGAGCACGCGGCACTTCTCGACGAAGCTCGTCGCATGGATGGCATCGATGTGGTTGTAGTACTGGACCAGTCCGTCCATGTTCTCAGGTAGCTTCTTCGTCACGACACGGGACAACGAGGTCGCGGACAACGATTGATACGGGTTCGCGACGCTCGTCGTCGAGGAGAACTTCTTGACGGCGTCGACCTTCTCCCCTCGTGCGTCCGTGTTCGGGTTCGTCGCCTCAGGGAGCGCGCCGTTCGCCTGGAAGCTCGAGAACTTCGGTGCGTTCTTCTTACGACTCATAATGCGAGCACCTCCTCCGCGAGCTTCAGGTACGCGTCCGTCGCCGGACCCTTGTGGTCGATGACCGGACGGGACTCACGCTGGAGCGATTGTACCTTCACCATGTACGGGATTGTCGTCAACACGGGGATGCCGACCTCCCGTCCGAGGTCGACGAGTTCCTCGACCGTCGTCAGGTCCCCGCGCGAGCGCGTACCGACCATCGTCGGCACGAATGCCGCGATGTGGATGTCCTCCTTGTAGCGTCTGATTTCCTCGAGCTCCTCTGGTGCCGTGTAGACGGCGTCCATCGAGAACTTCTGCATCTGCACCGGCATCACGATGATGTCCTGTGCGACCAGGGCGCAGCGGGCATAGGGGTTCAAGGCGGACGTCGATCCCGGACAGTCGATGAGGCAGACGTCGAACAGTTCCTCGACGCGTGCGAGCTCCTCCCTCAGGCGGAACTCGTAACCCATCTGGCTCGTCAGGCCGGTCGGCGAGGCGGAGCGGCGCGTCGGTACGAGATGGACCGTCCCCGTCTCGTACTCGCAGTTGACGATGACCTGCTCGATCGGTGCATAGTACGGGTCATCCTCGTTGATCAGACAGTCGAGCAGCACCTTCCCTGGATAGTCCTCGGTCAGCCCGAGACCGTTCGAGGTCGACGCCTGGTCGTCCGCGTCGATCACGAGTACACGGAGCCCCTCCCTGGCGTAGGCATGCGCGAGGTTGATTGTCGTCGTCGACTTCCCGACCCCACCCTTACGGTTGTATAACGCGATTTTCTTCATCGTCTCTCTTCCCCTTCCGTCTCATCTGAGCCCTCCACGATGCCGTGGTCGAGCGATTCCTCTATCAATCGTGACAAATATTCGCTGATGCTGAGCCCTTGTGCGCTCGCGAGCGCATGGAGGCGTTCCGATGTGTCCGTCGGCACGCGTGCCGACAGGACCGTCGACGTCGTCTTCTTCTGACGGAAGGCGCTGACCTTCACGCCCGACGTGGCGGAACGGCTAGCCCGGAGTTCACGTACGGTCGCCTCCTCTATCGGTTTCCGCCCGCCTTCCACGGGCAGGCCGTTGAGCACCACGTCCTCCGGGTCCTCGACGTACATGAGCTCGAAGATTTTCGAGGCCGGCAGCTTCCCGAGCGACTCCTCGAACGGTTGGAGCGTGTCATAGGCCTTGACGTACCGCGAAGCGAGCGAGTTCGACATCTGGACCGTCTCGAGGAACCCTTGCCATTCCTTGCCATCGTGCATCTCCGACTTCGCTATCGAGAGACGCTTGCCGATCTCGAAGACCGATATCGTCTGGACGCGCGCGAGCTCCTTGATCTCGACCGCCAGGTTCTCGAGGTCCTTCGATACGGGGAGCTTCTGGACGACGGAGCCGATGTCCGTCAACCCGCTCCGATACGGATGTTGCTCCTGAGGCTTGATTTTATGGATTTGCTTGTTCCGGGCCTTCATGCGTCCTTCCCTCCTTCGACCATACGACGAGCGAGCTCCCTGAATGGTGCGGCGAGCTCTTGTCCTTCCTTCGACTTGTACTGCAGCACGCTCTTCCCGTTGTCGGCGGCCTTCTCGATGAAGGCTGCACGTCTGACGGACGGGAGCACGGTGAGCCCCTCCTCCTCCGCGAGCCGTCCCATGGCCTCCGCATATTCACGGTCACCCTTCAGTCCGACGTCGAGCGCGACCGGCATGATGCCCGTCAGTTCGAGCGAGCCGTTATAGAACTTCTTCACCTGTCGGATCGTCCGGATGGTACTGCCGAGTTGATCGAAGACCAGCTTCTTCGGCATGAAGGGGACGATGACATGGTCCGCACAGGAGAGGACGACCTTCGAGAGCTCATTGATCGACGGGACGGAGTCGAGGATGATCCAGTCGAACTCCTCCGCGAGCGGTGCGAGCAGGTCCTTCAATAGGAAGAGTTTGTCCTGTTCTGATATCAGGTTGATGAGTCGGGCGTTCCGTTCGTTCGAGGGGAGAAGGCTGATGTTGTGTTTCTCGTCGTCGAACAAAATCTCCTCGATGGCGAGTCCGCGCGCCTGGACGTCGAAGAGCGTCATGTATTTGATCGTATCGGACTCCTTCAGCATCAACTTGCTGAGGGAACCTTGTGGATCGAGGTCTACGAGTAAAGTGCGTTGACCGAGTTCGCCGAGTGCATGCCCCATGTTGAGGGAACAGGTCGTCTTCCCGGAACCTCCCTTTGATATGTAGAACGTCAGAATGTTCATCATCTCTCCCCTTTCTGTCTCCATCATCACATACGAGAGGATTGAAGACAATCATTTTTATCGTTCGGTGTCGATTTTTTATGATATCTATATGTATACACTAGTATTAAATTGTATACGTTTCGATGTCGAAATGTATACATGACGTTTCGTCTGTCTTCCTGAACTTCAATCACCAAAGAGGGATTCTCCTTCCAAGATGATGACATACGGGCTAACCAGATTATTTTCATTACAGACATTCTAGGAGATTGAAGGGATTAAAAAAGAATTAAAAAGAATTGGAAAACGTGAATCGATCATGGAGCCCGTGAGACCAACGTTCCTTGCCGAAATCAAAGTCCGATAAAGAGACATGATGATTTGGAGAAGTTCGCCTTCATCCGGATTATGCGCTCTGATTACTCGTTTTCGTTCGATACGAGTCGTTTCTCTGCATCCATTAGCTTTTTTTATGTCCTGTATATTTGTTTTTTTTCCTGAATGGTATGACACATTCGAAAAATCGCCTGGACGGACATCCTGGATGCGGAGACCCCCTTTTTCGAGGCCGATGACGCCGATATCAGAGGTGATTTGCCTCGTTTTCATCATTTTTTTCAGAAAAGGGCATGACAAATAGACCATCATGCGATGGCCAATTTTTCCGAGAGTCGTCTCAGACGCTCATTGAGATAGAGGACCGGGGACTGGAAGAAGAGACTATAGACGTCCGTCTCCTGCAGGCGTTCCCCGTAGCGGAGGAAGTCGTTCCGGATCGAACGTAAGACCTCGTCACAGGCCTCGAACCCATACGTGTCGCTGAGCGACTTGAGGGAGGACTGAGGCACCTCGAGCAGGTCGAAGTCGACGAAATCACGAGCCACCTCACGAAGGTCGAACCAACCGATGAGCGTGCTCGCGCGTTCCGCCTCGCGGATGCGTCTGCTGTCGACCTTCTCCCCGATCTTCATCTGGAACATGAGCGGACGTGTGACGGTATGTATGCGTCGCTTGAGCGAGATGTTGTCCTTGACGGCCGACAAGAAGTCCTTCGTGTCCTCGACGAGTTGCACGTCGAAGAGGCGTGAGAGCTGGTCGAGCATGCCCTTCACCGCAAGACGATGGCCACAATAGCGAGGGAGGAAGCCCTTCACCTCATCATAGGTGAGGATGGCCTTCTCCTGGGACTGGACATGGATGTCCCGTTCCACCTGTACGAGGGCACGCAATGCCACGCGCAGGATGTTGACGTGGTCGATCTCCATGAGATGACGAATCATCCCACACCAGATGGAGGTATATCCCGTCTTCGAAGCGAAGCTGCCGGATTCTTCCGTGAGGTCACGATAGTTGGAGAGGTAGTCGACGAGCTCGATCGATAGGACGCCGGTGAAATGGAAGTCATACCGGATGAGTCCTGCCTCCTCGAACAGACGGAGGTTGTCGTGCAACGAACGGACGGAGGTCCGGGCATGGTCCGCGAGAGTCTCGCTCTCGACGAGGGACAACATGCCCTTGTCGTCACAATGCGAGAGAAGCGTGAGAAGATGACGGATCCGCGACTTCGTCCATTTCAGGGCGAGGAACGGTCCCGGGATGTTATAGTGATGCTGTTCATACATGAAGCCTTCTTCTCGTTTCGTCCAACGCGTCAGACCGCTCATGGCAATCAACACCTTGTTCGCGACCAATACGTGTCTGTTCTGCTGATTCATCGACATTGCCTACACCTCCCCTACTCTGGACTATTAAGCCTAGTATCCTGTCCTTGAGGAGAACTGTCAAAACGCGTCTCCGGTACGGTGAAAGACGACCAACACGTCAGGAACGTTGATATGAAGCCGTTTCCATGAGTCAAAAAGATGTCATTTCGGTACGGTCGATTACGACCAAAACCGAAGGAATCCCCACATGAAGCCATCCACGGCTCCTCTTCGCCAGTATTTTTAAGGCATTCTGACTGATGGATGTCGCTCCGGTACGGTAAAAGGCGACCAGAACAAGAAAAGTGTCGTTCCAGTACGGCGCTGGACGACCAGAACAAGAAAAAGTGTCGTTCTGGTACGGTGAAAGACGACAATTCTTGCTGTTGGAGGTTCTAAAAAAAAATTGAAAAATCTCAGAAAATCTTTGGAATGTCGTTCTAGTACGGGGATTCACGACCATTCTTTCAAAAATGTCGTTCCGGTACGGTGACAAGCGACCAAAACATGAAAGATGTCATTTCGGTACGGTCAAAAACGACAAAAGTCATCCGAAATCGATGAATGTGTGTCGTTCTGGTACGGTAATGGACGACCATAATCAAAAATTGGTCGTTTTACGACATAATTCGACATATGCATTGATTCCAATCTGATGGACCTCTCATCAGGACTACAATGCGTAATCAGACTAAAATTCTAAATAATGAGAACTTATGTTCTTACTTTTTTTGTCTTGATGATCATCCTAAAACTAACGATCAAGATTGTCTGTCGGAACCGGTAAGTAGAGTACGGTACGTGACGACCAAAAAGTCTATTCCCCTCCTATGGATTCTTTTCGTCTGTGAATACGACCGAAATAAGCCTCATGTCGACGAGTCCTTCAGTCTGACGAATCACCATCAAAACTGACGGAGGTTCTTCATGAAGGAAATCATCAGTTCGAATGCCATACGGATGGGAATCAGTCAATAACATGACATCTAAGGTGGAGAAGATGTTCAATCTAAGCTTAGGCGTCGCGTTCTTATTGGTATCAACATTGTTCTTACTCTCCTGCGTCACCTTTCACCTCGCCTTGGTGATTGAATCGGGAAAACTATCATTGGGTCTAGAAGAAATGAGGAAATCAGAAAAGAAGCATGCGGAACCTCCAGCCATATGGACAACCTTATCAGACTGAAATGGCTGAGTACTGAGATGGATGGGGACGAGAAGGATGGAGTACGAGACGAAATTCAATCAGGTAGTGATCGACGAAGAGCGTGGACGTGAGGAACGGATGAATGAAGAGATTGAAGACATATTCGAAAGTTCGAGGAAAACAGATATCTAGGCAGTACATAAGAATCAAGTAGTGATGCGGACATAAAACGATAAGATGTTTGGAGATGGAAGAAGAGCGTACGGAGGAAGAAATCCGTACGCTCTTCTATTAAAAAATAAGACAATACCCTCATTATAGAGACAATAAAGAAAGAACTAAAGAGAGAACACGTCATCCTTTTGTAGAGAAAGAATGACGACTAGGATACATCATGTAGACGCTCGTCCCCTCGTGGACGGGTTCATGATTAGCGTTTCTAAGAATGAACCCTCATCTCAGAGCGAGGAGAAGTCGAAGAGAAGAGTATACCCGAATGTATTGAGAGGGTCTTCTTCTCCTGTACGGGGAACGCGCGTGACGGAAATCCCCTTCAAGCGGAAGTATCGGATGAGTGATTCACCGAAGCTCTCATGTAATAGAGGGAACTCTTCATCGAAATCTACTGTCGTGGAGTGGATATCTCTTTCCTTTAGTCGTCTGAAGCGGAAGGTGAGTCGGTTAATGACTTGTAGTGCTGCACGGTTTTCCTGCAGTCCTTCGATCATCTGTATATCTTCTTCCGAGAGTCTCTCCTTATACGGAAGAGGAGTCAGGTGTTCTGGATTGATCATGTGGGCATGCCTCCTTGAAAGATGAAGTTTTTGTTGCCCCAGAGGAGCAAACATCGTTAGCAGTCGAGCTAGGAAGAGTCACTCAAAGCAAGAGCACGTTGCTCCGATCGTCGAGTTCCCATCTCTCGAGCGGATGGAAGTAGAGGAAATAGTAATCCCCTGAACGATGCCAGTCCTGGATGATGAAGTCGAGCTCCTTGATCCGATCGAGGTTCGTCTCGAGCTCCTTCAGGTTCTCGGCCTTCCGACTCTTGTTGAAGCGGATGGAATGGGTGAACTGTCGCCAGTGTCGCTTCGCCGGCATCTCCTCCTTGAGCTGGAACGAGGAGAGACGTTCCTTCTGCAGGACGAACGACAGATGATAGGCGAACGTCCCCTTCAGTCGTTCGATTTGTTCCCCGTAGATGCTGATGATCTGTTGCTTGAGCAGGTCGTCATAGACCTCCTCCGAGACGGTCACGGTGATCTGTGTGTCCCGCTGTATGGCGGACGCCCCACTTATCTTGACGGAGGAGAACAGACCGAAGATGGAAAGGTCGCCCTCCTCGTTACGGACCGCAACCCGATAGTATCCCAGCTTGACGAGACGCTGCGTCGTAAGGGCATAGCTCTTCCCGCTATCGTTGCCATAAATCTTCTTGACGAGCTTCGAGATCGGGAACACGATCTTCCGGTTCGTCTGGAACGAGATATCGCGATAGGATAGTATCTCGTTGAATGCCTCGAAATCGCGCGAATCAAGGTCAGGTACCTTCCCGTCGAGTTCTGCCAGGAATTCATTGCTGACGAGGACGGATAGATTGTTCGGTACGCCCTGCTTGTATTTCGGTACGACGGCAGAATAGTCGTGTAGGTCGAGCGAGAGGTCCATCAAGGTCCCCTCCCCTTGGTTGAACTTCTCCGTCGTGTTCTTCATGCGATCGGCCAGACCGAAGAACGGGACGGTGATCGAGGTGGATGTCGCGACGTGCGCCTTCGGTTGCACTCGCTTCAGTCCCTTCGCGACCTCACCGATGACCATCAGGACGTCGGTCCGCATGGTGCTCGTCCGTTGGTTCTTCGTCTTCTGCCCCCAATGTGGATACGTATGGATGAGGAGGTTGTTGTTCTCGGCCCATTCCTCGAGTTCGCGAATATGTTCTTTCATGAGGTCCTCGACACTGTCGGCAGAGAACTTTCGTTGGAAGCCTTCCTTGCCTGAAATGTCCCAGAACTCGAGATACATCTTATGCAATCCCCTAAGCTCTTTCATCGGCCCCTTATTCTCGACATAGTTTCGGATGGCGGATCTGACCCATCTTCTCTTCAGTTTCTTGAACGAGTAGTAGCGGAGCTTCGTATAGACGTCCTCCTCGTTCTGGAACTCATAACATTCTTCATAGAGCTGATTGACGTAAGCCTCGACGTCGACGATGTCGATCGAGGCGAGTTGTTCGGTGACGTCGTTCTCAAGCAACGTCTTGGCCGCCTGAGAAACGACGAGCTGTCGGTGTTGGACGGATGAAGAACTGTCCATGGTACATCGCCCCCTTTTTTCGATACATCTAGCATATCATGTCATGCGATGTACGGGGAAACGTGACAAAAAGTATGCGCCGGCGCATACTTTTTGGTGGAAGAACTCGTCGAGGGATCAGGACTACCGCCGTCTTGTAGTCGACATTTCATTTTAGGAACGCCGGAATCGTTGATAAGACATGACCATAGGAATCGAGAATCGTGGATCCGGACGCACGTTCATCATCCCCAGATGCAAACAGTATGTGACGTGTATCGATGATTACTATATCAGGATCGCGGTCTGTTGGATTGTGGTTCGTATTTAGAACACTAGAATACGCAGGTGTCCATCAATCATCTTGAGTCGATGAGTGGTGATGATGCGATTACTGATTACTATAGAAATGATTGTTTGTCTGCTCTTCCGAAAAAAGTATGCGCCGGCGCATACTTTTTTGTGGTCAGAACGACGAAACAGATGGAAGAAATCATCAGTAATGTAGAGACATCGAAATACATAAGTCGATGGGTTTAATAAGTAAGAAAATAGACAGCTTGATCGACGCCATGAATGAATGTCGGAAAGAATTAAGACTGAAGAACGACTTCATCAAAATGGATAGGCTCCCGCATGACGAGGACGGGAAAAAGTATGCGCCGGCGCATACTTTTTTACAAGATCCTTCCGTATTTCTTCATATAAGACAAGTGGGCATGTATCATACCTGACCTAGATAATCATCCATCTACGAATGATGTTTGCGTCCCCCCGGAGAATCAGAGGAGGGGCTAGTCCAGCCACTGGTGGTCATGTCGTAGAACAAAGAAACTCCGAATAGGAATCATGAATTGATTCAGACAGGAATGGATGCATGGATGAGGAGATTTAGCGACTAGTAGAAAAAGTATGCGCCGGCGCATACTTTTTCTTATTTCACGTACCATATTCATAATGAATATTCAATTAGTCACGGGGGATTGCTCATACCTATACCAAAGGCAGAAACATGTCTTCAAACCTCTAAACGGATAGGGGGAGGCAAAGGAGGCAACAATCAATTCTGGAACTTAGTCAGATTGACAAGGCGAAGGATGTCACAGGAACGATGAAATTGAATCGAAGGATAAGGATGAGTGATCATGCCAAACGATGTTTCACGTGAAACAAGATGATGCACATCTTCGAGAGTCCTCGATTCGTCAGAAGCCGGGATGATGTGAGGAGGGATCTGGTAAATGGATGGGCTCATGAATCAAAATGGTCGATGGTATGGCGTCAGAGGGTGGCATGTGAGAAGTACTAATACATATGGATTTCATACGAGACATTCTATGCTGAGTAAAAAGTATGCGCCGGCGCATACTTTTCGTCCATTCGCCCTGCTGAAAAGAATACTATCTTTATGACCTCGACATATCTATACGTCGCTTCATTCTTATGGTCTGGAATGGAACGGGAGAGAGCATTCAGGAACGTACATGTGAAAGTAAAAAAGATGAGGATGAAAAAAAGTATGCGCCGGCGCATACTTTTTTACGTTCAATCCCCGTATACATGTCGGAGGAAGGAATCCTTGTCTGAGAATAGTCGTGCCAGTTCGTCCGAGACGTAAATCCCAGTGTCCTTGAGGATCCGAAGCACTTGCTCCTCTACAGGTAGAAAACCATAGCGCTCCTCCAGGCGATGGAGGTAGTCATCGATTGGTTCTCCATCCTCGACATGAGAGGACAAAAAGCCCTCGGCCGAATGACGGATCCGTCTTCGGTTCCGATAGTAGACGGTGCCTCCAGGAATGTACAACGTACGCAGCAAGGGACTCCTGCGCAACACGCTCTCGAAGAAGGTGGAATCAAAACCTAGTCCGTAGATCGCATGACCTCGCCCCAGGCCTGCTGCCATAGAGGAGCTGATGAACTCCTCATGAGGTAACCTCTCGAGAAGCCAGGAGACGTATCCCTCAAGTTCGGAAGAGGACAGACCGGAACCGAACAATCTGGACACACGGAGAAAGACGTCAGGCTCCACCTCTACGTACGAGACATCATCGAGGAGTAGGGAACGAAGATGGTGTTCCCAGTGCGCCCGTCGATGACCGCTCGTCGTGGCCGCCTCATCGGCCAAAACGCGGACGGATATGAACTCTGGATGAAGTCCGATCAATCCCTCGATGAACTCACGTCTCGTCCTCATCCGTACGGCGATCTCTTCCCGAGAAAGGACGTGAAGTTCGTCGGAGGAGTGCTTCCGTCCGAGCATGTGCCTCAGCTCCATCGGTGAATGGATGTCGAGTGAGCGTATCTCAGGGGACAATAGATCGTAGATGACCCGGGGCGTGAAGACACCACGTAATCCATCCAACTTGTCTGACAGTAGGCCGGATAGAACGTCTTCATCATAGGGAATCCTCAGACGCCGGACGTATCCCTCGGCACGAAGAAGGTGAGGAGAGACCCGTACGGCATCCTTCACCCGGTCCTTCGTGATTCCCAGGGTGTCCATGTGTCCATGTGGGTTGACGACGGTCGACATCCGCTTCGCGTCCCTCGCGATGACCGCTTCATCGATGGGGG
The DNA here is from genome assembly GCF_022170825.1 of Exiguobacterium acetylicum. Lineage (NCBI taxonomy): Bacteria > Bacillati > Bacillota > Bacilli > Caryophanales > Exiguobacterium > Exiguobacterium acetylicum. Next base: position 95,900 of record NZ_CP081879.1, read on the forward strand.
AGTGACTATCCTCCGTCAAGGAGAGCAGGATGTTCTCGACATCGTAGTGTCGGACCGTTCCCGTGGCGGGGCAGACATAGGCATCCCGCATGCGAAGGAAACGGGACAGTTGCCCGGCATCGAGGCCGGCGACGAAATCCTTGGAGCGCGTCTCCTGCACCCCACGTCCATGGAGGAGCTCGAGGTAACGGTCGATGCGGTCAGGGACCTCGAAGACGGTCTGGAACATGACGGGGTCCAGCGCATATGTCGCGAACACCTCTCCGAAGAGGTGGTTCTCTAAAATCTTCTCGTTCGGCCATTCCCGTACAAGTGCGCGTAAGACATCGAGGGAGATCGTACCCGATTGTCCTCCTCCGACCAAATATCGACTCAGGACGTCGTCGCCATCGTGCCGTTGGATGACGGAATCGAGAGGATATAGCTCGTCATCCCTCCCTTCGCCCGGGAAGGGGATGACGTTGAGCCCGTCCCGTCCATCATCCATCGAGGAAGCCCGATTCTCATCGAACAGACCGAACTCCTGGATGGCACCGATGATGTTCCGGTAGAGGGTGGACGTCCCCTCGCCACGTGTCCGTTCACGGAACTCGAGGAACGACATCGAGGAGAAGTCGACGAGCATGAATCCTCGTCTCCGGAGCAACGATTCGATCACGGCATACGGGATGGGATGCATCTGGGATATCGTCAGGTGATAGAGGTTCGCCCTGCGGCATAGCTCGCGGCACGTCTCCGCGCCGAGGTCGTCGACCATCCGGAAGAGGACCTTGGATTTCTCGGGGGACACGGGGATGTGGCTCCGGATGACCGGGTCCAATATGTCATCGAGCCTGACGCCGATCTCGCTCAGGGAACGGAGTACCGTATAGCCGCTGATGCCCATCGATTCCATCTCACGATGCATCAATCCGAGTAGTTCGTACTCGCTCCATCTCTCATGGTGTCCTATGGTGTTCATGTGCAACCTCCTTCTCATAAAGAAGTACCTAAAGACGAATCATCCTATACTTCGATTATAGAATGTGGACGAAAGGACGACCATATGAATTCGAATATGATGACAGGATTTTCTAGACACCAACGTTACTTTTCTCATATAAAGTCATATAATGGATGTATGAGAAAGAGTAGGGAGGGGGGATTCCCTCCATCGATGAAAGGATGTAATCAGGAATGAACCAGAACAAGAACGACCTGCTGTTCCACGAACTCGTAGGGATGGACCTAGAGGAGATATCGAGAGCATACGGACTGAACCCGGATCTCAACAAGAGCAAGGCACGCCTGACGAACGTGGCGAGCCGCATGGTAGAGTCGGTAAAGGACGAGGTGGAACGTATCCGGATGGAATCCGGAAAACCAGAGCTCTCCATCCGTACGATCAACCTGACAGAGAAAGGACGACCGAAGGAGCTGATGTCCCTGGACACCATCGACTTCCTGGAATGGGTCGAAAAGCCTTGGGAGGAGAGTCAGGTATATCGTCGATTCAAGGAGACGGTGTTCGTCCTGTTGACGTTCCGGACGGACAAGCAAGGACGTACGATCTTCATCGGTGATAAGTTGTGGTCGATGTCGGAGAAGGAGCTGGAAGGTTCCGTCAAACGGTTCTGGAGACAGGTGAAGGAGACGACCGAGGAGGGCATCGTCATCACGCCGGTCCAGCAGAAGAGCAAGGTGGTCATGAAGAACAACCTTCCGAAGCAGGATGAGAACCGGATCCTCCATGCGAAGACGAAGGCATCGAACGCCGCGGACCTGTGCTCGCTACCAGACGGACGCGCCATCACGAAGCAAGGATATTGGTTCAACGCCAGCTACATCTCTGACTTGGTGAAGGACCTCCATGGGCGGAAGACAAACATCCGGACGAAGAAGGAGGGAAGTCGGATGAGCCTGGAAGCGGGACAGGTGGCAGCAATCCAGTCCGACCTGACCGAGGACGGCTATGCCATCGCGGATTTTGTGGACATCATCCGTCGGACAGTATCGTCGTATGACAAGCAACGGCTGACGGCAGCTGACGCAGAGCTGCTCGGTTATCGGGTCGATGATCAACTCGCGGTCCGACTACGCTATCCGAACTCGACGGCGTACCTTGAGCAGCTCATCTTCGCGAACGACTATGTCCGCACCGAGCAGCATCGGGTCCTCCGCACGGACATTGCCGGACGACTGTTGAAGAACCTGGAGCGACATGCGCGGCTGATCCTCCTCGACAAAGGATTCTACATCACGGACCGCTGTCTCTCCCGCGCCGGCGTCTCGGAGAAGGACATCTCGGATTATCGAGAGACGATTGAATCGTATGTAGCCAATGATGAGTTCTTCACGCTCGCATCGTTGCGCAAGGACGGCTTCACTCATCCACTCGAAGAAATCGGTTTCGAGGACCTGTTCTATGAGAGCATCCTTCTACGTGTCGGCGTACTCAAGAGTCTACGCATCGGGAAGTCGAACGTGTTCATCAAGTCACTCAAGAAGCCGGATCCGGATTCGTTCATGGAATGGCTGATAGGGAAGGACGGCATCTTGTCGATAGAAGAACTTCAATCGAAAGCATCAGCGTTGCTCGCCATCGAGATGGCAGAGGATGATTTGATCACCATCGTGAATCGCAGTAATCATCATTATTCTAGAGAGTTCGAGAAGGTCTACAGCAGTCACGATGCGTATCTGGATAGTATCTATGAGTAAGGAGGATTGACGATGAAACAAATGATGAATTATGTCTTGTCGAGTGATGGCAATGAATTCGAGCGTGGAGAGATTGAAGCTGTCGGAGAGTCGGTCTATGTGATGACGGAATATGTAGTCGAAAAACTAGCTCCACGTTTTGGACAAGAGTTAGAGTTCGATTTCATTGATGTCTCTAATGAGTGGACATTTGCTGCAGAAGGTATAAGGGGTAAAAAATACGAAATCATATTTGCTCCCCAAGGAATACAAGCTGATAAATTTGGTTTCGATGACTAAGGAAACATAATTTATAAATTCACTCGAACCTTTAATTTTAGGAGGAAATCCATTGGAGAAATCTAAAAGTGAGATTCTGACACCGCATTTATTCATAAGTGAGGATCCGATTGCGAAAGTAAAAAGAACTAAATTATGTCTGTTTGAGAATAAATCTGACGTCGAGAATGAACCTGATGATTTTTTTGAAGGGTTAGATTCATTAACCTTTGATTTTGAAGATTTTGAGTTTAGTAAAAAACTTGATGAATCAGAATCGATTTTAAGCATCATTCTAACGAAAAGGGATTCAGATGATGAGGAAAAGCTTAAAAAAACGAGGAGGATATCAAGAAGTAATCAAAAGTGTATACAAAATAATTCTTTAGAGTTTGCTTACGGAGATTTTTTTATAGAATTTGAAGATAAAAAATTCAAATCGAATAAGATTCTAGAACAAATTATTCTTGATTTTAATGAAAACTCGATAACTTCCGATATTATGATTTCTGACCATTATATTGAGCTTGTATTAAAATCTATATTAGTAAAATGGTATAAAAATATTGATAACGTAACCATAGAGTTTGACGATGATGTATTTAGAAGATTGGATGAAGTCATTACTAAACATTCTTCTATAGCATTCATTTCAAAAAAAACAGAACCTGATTTTTTTAGTGATATAAACGGATTTTTAGCTAGTCGATCATTTGGAATTTACGATTATACTATTACTAAAAGAATAGATAGAAAAATCAATAAAGTCACCAATCATCTTGATTACTTCAATGACCATATAAAAAAAATAGAAGAAAAAACAAAAAAGAATTCATATATTTTCGAGTACAAAGAAAATATTCTATCGGATACCGAACTACTTCTTGAGACATTTTTAGTTCTACATTCATATTCTCTATACAATCTTAGTGAGTTGATCGGCAATAAGTTATGGAAAGATGAGATTGACTATAGAGACGAAGAATTATTGATGTTGCTCATTGAAAGAATTGTAGGTGGGAAAATTGAATATAGTCGGGAAGAATTATTATATTTTTTAGAAACATTGTTGCTTCTGATGTATCAATTGAATAATAAAGTTTTTAGCTTATATATAGAAAGTATCAACTATCCTGGATTTCCGTTCGAGTATTCCTCCAATAAAAATGAATCTGATGAATTATTAAAGAATCGTGTAGATAAAATTGCGAAAAATTTGTTTAACATTGTATCTACTTCTCGATATTTTGAAAAAAATTGATAATAGCTATTTTTAATAGTACTCAAAAAAGAAGATAGTAGTGGTAGAGCCAGAGAAATTTTGATTGCCTCGTTCGTTTTTTTGTTTGGAATCTTACTCTTATTTCTTGGGACAAATCGTCATAATGATTTGTTGATGGCGATTGCGATTTTCTTTTATCTTTATCTTGTTTCGTACTGGGTTAGATCTTAAAAACCATAAGGCTGCTTGAAATGACAATTCCTCACAACGTTGTCCTTGCTGTAGAGCCAAGCACGAAAAAAAACGGGCAGAATCACTCGTTCTTACAAACTTTTCAGTTGAATAAATATTTTGATTAGGAGGAGATTTTACATGGATTTATATGGTGAAAATTCGTTTGTATGCCCTACTTGTTCAGTGTTAGCACAACAAGAGTGGCATCAAGTTGTTCCTAGAGAAGAACATAGAGTTAATGAATATGGTTTTGGTGAAACGGTTAATTTTTATACGGTCGATGATAACGTGAAAGTGTATTATTTTGAAGGAGAAGTGATTAAGGAACCAAACGTGTTGGCTTTTTGTCAGTGCCAATCCTGTAAAAATTATTCTTTGTGGTATGACCATGAACTAGTTCATCCCTTAAAAAATACTGTTGAAGAACCTAATCCATTTATGCCTTTGGAAGTTAAAGTTATTTATGATGAAGCAAGAGCAGTTCTAAATATTTCTCCGCGTTCTTCTGCAGCGCTTTTACGATTAGGATTAGAAATGTTACTGCCTCATCTAGGTGCTAAAAAAGAAAATATTAATGAAATGATTAAGCAATTAGTTCGAGAAAGAAAAGTTATAGGTAAGTTGCAACGAGCAATGGATACACTTCGGGTTGTTGGTAATGATGCTGTTCATCCAGGGAAAATAGATCTTGAAGGAAGAGACAATAAGGACGTAAGCTTGGCTTTATTTAAGGTAATAAATTTCATTGTGGCAGAAACTTTAGAGAGTGATGAAACGATTAGTGAACTATATTCTTTGATTCCTGAAGGAGCAATGAAAGGAATTGAAAGTAGAGAAAAATCTAATAATACCAAATGATTTTTTGAGACAATAGAGAAAAAATGATAAGAGTATAAGGGGAAACTGCTATCATTCAGCGTGCTAGCTTATACGGAGTCTAGTATTTCTCTGATAATATCAAATTCGATAAAGAATCACTAAAACGGCACTGTGGAATGGTGTGTGCGATGTAAAAACATGTCTCATTTTGTTTTTTTAATTAGAAATAAAAAACACTAACCCGAAGGTCAGCGTTTAGAATGGTTGATTTGTTACGTAGTAGTTCTTTTTCCTATAGTCGTATTCAAGATAGAGTGTATATCCTTTTTTGGCGTTATAATTTTTAATGACATAACTGATTGTAGATTTCTTAGTGGGGAACATATTTTTACCTTTATCATTTAAAATCTTAAGGAAAGTTAAGTTCTCATAAGTGATGTCGCGAAACACACCTAATCCACTTCCATATGTTATCTTATCAAGCTGATTGATATTCATTCCTACTTTTGGTTTTTTGTTTTTATGAAGCTTACTTACGGTAGGTGTTTCGGTACTGTAATTTTTGAATCCCACGTATAGAGTCTTGCCTTTGTGTTTCGAAAACAGACCAATACTGATTCGATAAATAAATTCTTTATCGCTTTCACGTTTATCTTCAAAAAAACCAAATTCATAATTGACTCTGTTTTCGTCTCCACCTAAATAGAGAGGCTCATGTTTAAAAGTCGTAACACCGTATTCTTTCTTTAAATATTTTTTATACTCCTTACTATATATCAGTTTAGCTACTTGAGTTGCTGTCATACCAGACTTAATCTGCTTATAAATCTCGTACTCCTTTGATGCTGCGCTAGCCGATTTTGGTAATGTCAATGTTACTGATAACAATAATATTAACGTTAATATTATTGTTAATACCTTCTTTTTAATAACATTAGTATTCATAAGTATTTGTCTCCATTACTAACGTGTGATATGGATATTTTATCAGAACTTAATAAGGTAAATCCATATTTTGGTTATATATATAAACTAAGGATGTTGTTTTCAAAAGTGTTGAGTATTGATTCTGTTAGATGGATTTATGCAGAATTAGTTTCTACCAAAAGGTTCTGGAGACAGGTAAAGTAGACAATCGGGAAAGGCATTTTCATCATGCCGGTCCAGGAGAAGAGTAAGGTAATTATGAAAAATAACAATTTGGAGTAGGATGAGAAGCGAATACTTCATGTGAAGAAGAAGGAGAATCGGACGAACTTGGAAGAGGGATAGGTGGCAGCAATCCGACCTGATCGAGGACGGCTATGCTATCGAGAATTTTGTGGACATCATCCGTCAGAAGGTACCGTCATATGACACAAATACCGACTGACGGATGATGATGCGGAGTTGCTCAGATCAACTAGCGGTCCGACTACGCTATTCGAATTCAACGGCATACCTCGCGCAGCATCGGGTCCTTCGCATGGACATGGCCGGACGACTGATGAAGAACATAGAGCGTTACTCGAAGCTGATACTCCTCGACAAAGTATTCTGCACTACGGATTGCTGCTTTTCTTGGGCAGGCGTGACGAAGAGGAACATCGCGGATTACCGGGAGGCCGTCGAGTCATATGTAGCGAGGGGGTATCATCTTATCGATAGAAAAACAAAAACTTCAATTGAATGAAAGCCTCAGCGCTACTAGCAATTGAGATGGTAGAGGAAGATTTAGTCACAATCGAGAATCGTAGTAATTATCTTTATTCGAAATATTTTGAAAAATTCTATAAAAGCCATGATACCTATTTGAATAAGATTTATGAATGATAAAAAAGTAGATAATCAATGACATAATTTTTTTGAATAATCGATAAAAATTAAAGTGGTGAGAAGTTAAATTAGTTCTTTAAACTAAATCCTTTTATTATAAGAAATACATTCTAGATGTCATAAATACTAAGTATTCTAAATAAATTAGAAACCCCATGTAATTTTAAAAATTTATTTGATAGCCGAAAACTCTTGAAAACAATAACTATAATAATAATCTGTGAGGGATAGTTTATTAACGACTGATATTTGAATTGTAATGGAGAACAGGAGCTGATTTATATGAAATTTTATTTTTTAGCTAGTGTACATTTTTTAGGAATACAAACAACACTCAATCGTGGAATCAATTTAATGGAGGGCGTAAGGCTCTCAAATAACACGGAAAAACTAGATGAAATAATTGATTCGTACTTTAGTAATCAGATAGGGGGTCTAGAAAAAGGAGCACTAATTAAAAATCCCTTTTTTTATTATCATGGTGATTTACCAGAAAATCATAATCCATTGAGTGAACGAGATAATCTAGAATTATTAGATTATTACTTAAAAATAGTTCAATCGTATAATAATTTTTTATGGTTAGAAAAAGATAATAGTGTGGATGTTGAACTTGGTTTTTTATATATTAAGGATTCAAAAAATTTTTTGAATAATAGCGTTACGTCTAATTCCAGATCTGTAACATTTTTAAATGCTGGACTTGAAAGAGAAACAGTTATTTTCACTCTTGAAGAATTAAGAGCAATTTCTGATTGGGCGAGTAATCATGACTATAAAAAATTATTACCAATCGATAAACAAAATGATGAAACAAAAACTCTAAAGACTAATAGATTAGATAGATTCAACTTTTTTCTTCAAGGTACTCGATCACAAGCATATTTGCCACTGAGAATTGGAATGTATTGCACACTGTTAGAAATATTGTTATCTACTGATAATACTGAAGTATCTCATAAGATTTCTGAAAGATTATCTTTACTTCTAGGTGAAACATATGATGAAAAATTAAAAATATATAGTTTTATAAAAAAAGCTTATGCAATAAGATCTTCCGTATATCATGGCTCTAACTTACCGAAGAAAGGTAGCGACGAAATTTCTCTGAAAAAAACATCGAGAGAATTCGATGAATATGTAAGAAGGCTTTACCTTAAAATAATTAGCGACAGCGAAATTTTGAAGCTATATATTGATGATGATATAACAGGCATAGAAAAATTTTTTAAAGAGTTACTATTTAAATAAATTATTGTAGTGAGGAGAAATAAAGAAAAATGAAAATAAACAAAAACGCAAACAATTGGTTTTTTGGAGGTATCTTGCTTGTTTTTTTAGCATTACTTTTCCCTGTTTTGTTGGTCATTTTAACAAATTCAAAATGGTCAGTAATAGAAATTAGTAGATTAGGATCAATTGGTGATTTTTTAGGTGGTTCGACAGTAGGGCTATTATCTTTATCAAGTATTTTTTTCGTAATACATACAATATCTATGCAGGGTAAAGAACTTGCTCTTCAGAGAAAAGAATTAGAACTGACAAGAAACGAATTGATATTAACTAGAGAGGAATTCGGGATATCAAACTATACTGCACGACTTCAACAGATAGAAAATACTATTTTTAATATGTTAGAGCTTAACAGTAATATAACTAGAAACTTTCTGTACACTGATAAAGACGGTAGTAGCTTTCAAGGAGATAGTGCTTTCAAAGCACTAATTAAAGATTTTAATATTCATTTTTATGGACGACTGCATCATGATAATTCTACTACGGAAAGTAGACCGGTGAATATTAACGAAATGAGTTCTGAACAATCACTAAATTTTTATAATGGATACATGTCAACCTTAATTGATAAAGATTTTAGTATGAAGCAGAATTATTTTGATTACTGGTTTGATAATTTTTTTAAATCTATTAAAAATAAAAATTTAATTAATCAGTATATTGAAAATAACAACCAAATTTTACAATTTATAATTCAAAATATTATAAACGCAGATGATGAGAGTAAACATAAACTGTTTACTAATTCTAAAAATAAAAATATGGTCGTTGCCGACAGAGATTTTTATTTAAGTATTTTAAAATCACAATGGAGCTTTTATCAAAAAGACATGATCTTCATTAGTATACTTCATTCAAAATATAGTAAATTTAAAAAAAATGTACTAAAAAGTGATATTCTAGATATCAAAGAAGATTTAATAAGGATATCTAGTAATGTAGAGACGGAACGCAGACATATTAAATTGTATGAAAACTTAATTAGAAGTGAAAATCCTTAAGATGATTTTAATATCAAAGAGAAGCATGGCGATTGTCGAACCAATATTAAGATCTAAAAAACTAAATTCTAAGTGGGTTCTCACTTTCATTCTTTCATAATTATATGATTACATGTTTCATAACGTTTTAGAATATAATCTATAATCACTATAAAAGTATTAATCGAAAGGACTTACAGTTAAATTAGCCTTTTGTATTTGTTGAAGGTACATATTAGTGGTTGAAATGGATTCATGACCCGCAAGATTCATGACTTCATATAAAGAAATACCATCAGCTAGTAGTTTTGTTATGAAAGAGCGTCGGAACCAATGGGGTGAATTGTTTGATGAAGTCAATTGTATAGAAGCTGTTTTTGCGATGAGTCTTAATGCTTCATAGGAAAGAGGAGTATCCTCAATCCTTACATTGAAACAAATATAAGGGTTTGTAATCCCTTCAATTTGCATTAACTGTTTTAGACGATGGATGAGATGGGTTGATTTCTGGGACAGCGGAACACGCCGCCATTTTTCACGCTTTCCCTTAAACTCGATATAACTGAAGAAAGGAGTATCATGAACGTGACTAAACTGAAGTGATAGTAATTCAGAAGCGCGAATCCCTGTAGTTAATAGTAAATATCCCATCGTCTCGTTCCGCAGCTGCAATAGCTCGCGGTTCTTTTTTTGCTTCACCGTATGGCGGAAGGCCAGGGCGATCGCCTCCATCTCGTCGAAATCAATCTCGCGGCGGAGCGGCTCCGGCTTTATCTGGTCCTTCACTTGGAGCGACAGGTCGCGTACGTGATAGTCGTTGACGTGCAGGAATCGCAGGAAGCGCCGCAGCATAGCGTTGCGCCGCTTGACGGTCCGTGGGGCGTACTGGTCGTGGACGTCCTTCAGGTACTCGTGCAGGTTGAGGATCGTCAGCTGCTTGACGCCTTGGGTCTTCGTCACGAAGAAGCGCAGAATGTAGTCGAGGTCCTGCTTGTAGGCCCGCTTCGTATGTGGGCTCTTCTGGCTGTATATCGGGAACAGCTCCGTCGCCCAGAACAGCTCGAAAATCTCGAGGTCGCTCAGCGCCTCCATGTTCAGGTGGTCGTCCTCGAGCACCGCGAGCAGCCTCTCCCGGCTGTCCGCGAACGCGAGCGACGCCGCCTCCCTGATTTCGACCTCGTTCTTCATTTCTTCCTCCATCGTCCCGTCCTCCTCCATGTCTTCGCCGTCCGACGCTTCCTCTTTCGGCCGCATTTTTTCATGATATTCGCATAACCGGGTGTATATTAGTGTATTACGCTATATTACGTCTATTATATGTACATAATTAAGGATTAATAGTTAGATGAATGACGTATTACATATAATCCATGAATCCATTATAACATTAAAATACTTGTGATAACAGCTAATTATCACAAGTAAATTAGAAGAGTACGTTATGGTTGACATAACGTTTTTATCCGTCGATTGACGGAAGGGGCGAGGAGCGACGGGGGAGGAGGGATGCCGATTCCTCCTCTATCCTTCTTGAAACGATTCGACGTCTCAAAAACAGTAGTATACTAATTTAAATGAGACGAAAGTTTGTAAAGTTTGTATCATAAGAAGTTTCTTGTTAGGAAAAACGTTGCCTAGATGTCTATCTAGACGGTTATACAGTGTTGCCGGTCTTTGGATGGACCTTTCCACTGTAGATTTTATAGATTTTTTCAATCGCAGATTCGATGATGTCCATGAGGGCCTCGAACTCCGTCATGTCCTCCGGAGGATATGATGTGTTCTGGCGTCCGGAGGACTGGATGGAGACCTGCTGTAGGTTTAGAACCTTATTTCGAATGATGTTCTCCGTTATTAGACAATCTCGCGACGCAGTTTCTAACAGAGAAATCAGAAGAGTTCTCTCCACGCTTTCTCGTATGATTTTTTGCTTTTCATAAGCCTTTTTGCGTTCGCTGTTTAAAAGTCGGATTGCTGAAAAGACTAGGCTAAGAGGGTCTAGTGGCTGGAGCGCCGCAAGTCCAGCGATATCCGCAGCATTTAGTCGTGGTAAAAGAATTAGGTTAGGATCTTCAATCGTGCAAACCACCGTATCGATGAAACGACTTGGGGATTGACCGCGGCTTTTCAAAGCAACTTCGGATATCGGGATGAACATATCACTATATTTGGAGGACTGTTCCATGCGAAAAGCCCTTCTATTTTCGAGTTCCTCTAAAGATTCTCTCACTTTTAGGACTCTTTCTTCTATACGCGTCATCCCTAGATTTATATCTAACATGTCACACGCTTGCTTGAGCGCAAATCGTAGGTTATCCCGACTGACAGAGAGAGTGATGATTGAATGAGAGAGGAATATTGAAGAGGATTTAAAGTCTTCTATAAGTTGTTCATCATTTTGCCTCTTCTGGCTTTTAGCCATTCTGGTAACCTCCTGTAACTTGATTGATTTGTTGATTTAATTTTCGAACTGTATTGTTATTCTATGATTTTTTTTGATAGATGACGACGCTGAAGTCACGAATTTCGAGAGAATGCAGTGGAGTTCCTCATAACTTGTTATCGATTTAATCATTTCGTCAATCAAGTGTTGCGCGAAGGAATCATACCTGAGCCTCTTCGTTCAACAGGCGAGAGAGCACCTTTCCTTTAATCCAGAGATTCTGCCTGTAAAGTGATTGGCCGTTTATACACAGCTTATCTTTGGCGTCGCGCCCGCTGCCTCTCAGGAAGAACGTGTATTGACGGGACTTCGGCAAGTTGGTCCGGGTGCGCGGGACGTTCGTACGTTTCGTGTATCTCACCATCCCATTCTTGTCGAGTTCGGTCGTCACGCATAGACGTCCTTCTGCCATGAGATCATGCACCTCCTGCCATGTCCGCCGCAGCTCGACCTCGAACAGGTCGTCCGACAGTATCAGATGCTTGAAACCGACGAAGACGTCATCGAGCCGGTCTCCTCCCACTTGTGTCTCGAAGATGGAGAACAGGAAGTGTATCTCGCTCATCTCAGCATGGATTGCGGACTCCTCGAAACACGTCTCCTCGCCCGTTTGGACTAAATCGACCGGGAATAGTTTCGTGTCCTCGACGTTCGCTCCTTCCTCTGTCAGACGGGTCGACTTCACTACGACGTTGAGCTTCGAGAACAGGTCGACTTTACCGATGCGTCGCCCTTTCGCTCCGAACATACGGACGACGATTGATTCCGTCAGGGACTTTGAGCCGCTACTTCCCGTCAAGCCGAGGTCGGTCATCAGCTGGTGGACGGTCCTTCCCTTATAAGCACGTGTGAGGCGTCTGAGCTCGTCGTTGAACTCAGCCATGGTCGTGATGCTCCTTGGAATCGACTCGTACTGTCGTCCCATCGACTTGTTGACGATGTTCGTGAGTACCGCTCGCTTGATTCGGAAGCGCGGCTTATGCGGCCACTTCGGGGAAGTGTCGAGGAACATCAATCTTTTTCTGAGCGCGGAGGATAGAGAGGGATAGTACTCCTCTGGATTGTCGTATGTGTCCTTCAATTGCCGGATATAATCGCGGATGATCTCCCAGTCGGCCTGTAACGTCTCGACCTCCTCTTCGTCGAAGTGATGGAAATCATATCCGACCAGTGGGAAATCCCGATAGGCGGAGGCTGGCACCGTGGTCGGTGATACATACTCATAATAGACGAGGAGCAGATGCTCCACCTTTCTCCAGAAATGAGAATCCCGGAAAGTCTCATCCGTTATGGTGGCTGGACTGACAGCCGTGATCGTTAGCGGTTCCTTCGCTTCATAATGTACATCCGTACGTCGCTTTGGCCGACGAAGACCCGTCGTCTTGAGTTCGACCTCCACCCCGTCGACGATGATGTCGGGATCGCGACTTGGGTTCGAGGGGAACCCGAGCAACGACTGCTCGATGACGTCCCCTGCAATCCCCGTGATTTTTTTCGCGATCTCCGTCCGGCGAAAAACGTCTGCGGTGTCAATCTCACCAAGCGTCTTGCCTCTCGCGTTGTTCAGAAGTTCTTCGAGCGTCGTTCTCTCGAATTCGATACGTTGCATCTTCCTACCTCTTTCTTTTCAAAAATGATTTTTTGGCATACCTGAAAGATTCACCCATTGGTGCCCGATATCATATGGGTATCTGGATTCAGTTTCCCTCATCCTAATCATGTTTCCTTGAGTCGAACGTAAGAATCGAGTCGGTTCGAGCGAGAATGATAGTACTTGGGATGACACCTCTTTGGCGTCACTCTCGAGTCACGGCTGGATACACTGCTTAAGACCGATTGGAAAACTCTATCCATAACCGCTGCTTCATGAAGGTAGAGGATGATACTAGCTAGAAATGGTTAATCGTGATCAGATTTCTTTGTTAATAAGTTGTATATAAGTAAATTATATTAAATAATACTAGTTATAAGTAATCATTTTTGGAACCAAATGTATTTTCGTGAAAATATCTGTTTTCTAGGGAGGATGAATTGATGGCGGAACGTAATATGTTCATAAATCTCATCGAGCTGTCTCCCGGCGATAGACGGTGTGCTTTGGATTCAATCAGGTACATCATCGAGGAAGGCTCGGGAGGAAGACATCTGGATGAGATACAAAAGAAGAGCTTTAGGATGTCTATGGATGAATACTTCAATCGTCTAGTCAATCTCATCGAGGAAAAGCCCTCTCTCTGGTCACTCGTCTACGATGCGCTCGAAGAATGGTACGGGACGTTCGTCGAAGACTATCGTTCATCCTCGACCATCGAGAAGCTTCGAGCCCGGGATGCCGAGCGACCAATACACACATGGGTACATTGTCTGATTACGGGAGGTCTACATCTCCTTAGGGAAATCCGTGGCGAGGAGAAAATCCTAGTGGATGAGAATGAATGGGAAGAACTTAAAAAGCGGAGCAAAAAGACAGAATGTACAATCATCACCTCTACGAGTCAGCCGGAAGAAGAACGACTTTCGGAAAGTCTATCGCGATTGTTGGAGCTGGATGAAGAGACCCGTATGAAGGCATGGTTCCTCGGTAAAAGAATAGCGATATTCTTGGCAGAAGAATTTGAGGAGAAAGATCTCGAAAGGTACATGGATAAATATCATCTCGATAGGATCACGCAGTACTCCACTCTCTCGGCAAGCTCGTTCAGCACGAACCATGACCTCTTCATCTATATGGGTAAACGAGCGAAGCATGAATCTTTGCATAAACTGGATAGCAAGGTGTCTAGGGATAAAATCGTACAAGTGAGCGGTCAGAACATCGATATCGTATTCGATGAAGTCATCAGTCAAATGAAGGGGCGGATCAACCATGAACAACATCGATGAACAGTCGGAACTAGTCGGACGAGTCGGCGGTAAGGTGATGGATATGTCAGACAGACTGGAAGGTAAGGAGAAGAAACGTTTCCTGTACCGTGAACTCAATGAGATGCCCCTTGGAGGACCGGAGTTCGTCGACGACCTCATGACGTTGAGGTATATCTCGAGAAACCGGATGGGCGATCAGGAGGAGACACTGCAGCGTAAGTTGGCAGAACATGAGAGAAATCTCTTGAGGTTAATCCGAGAAAGTCTTGACGAGCGCATCACATACAACAAGCAATTGATGGATGGCATCCAGGACACGTTGGTCCCCTACTATCATGGACGATTTCGTATGGAGCTATCTCGGGAGATCAGCTTCCTTCCACTAGGAGTGCGACTTCTCGCGTATGGTGGACTTCTGGAGAGGGAGGCCCATCCCGTCGCGAAGTATCACATCCTCGATCGTATCTCGATGACACTATATAAGAGTGGCGAAGAACGACTCGGCGAGTATTCGGTGTTCCTTCAATGCATGCTCGGTGAAAAAATCGCCCCACTTCTATTCGGGAACAAGGACTTCGAGGCGTTGTTCTCTTATCAAATAAAGGCGAATCAAAAGGTCGGGGTATTGCGAGAGGACATCCTTGGGGCTGCGGAGCTTTCGCCGGAAATCGCTGGTCGCGAGTTCTGGTACGGTTTCAAAGGATTCAGCGACCTGAAGAACGTGAACGACGTCGGTGCAGCGAAAATCTGTCTTAGGTTGTTCACGCTCTACTTCGAGAAGAACTTCTCCATCGCGGGAGACGTCGAGACACATCTCTTGGATTACTACAGAACGAAAAATCCTAACGTGGTCAGAAGGCTTTTGCGGGAAGAGCAACTCGACGAATTGACCATCAAATCTAGATATTCGGAGGGCAGAATCGGATCGGCAGATGGACCGGAAGAGCTGGATGAACTGGGCATACAGCGATATGAACAAAACGTGGGACGAAGAGCGGAGGTCCAAGCTACGCTTCATCAAGAACGTATGCGAATCAATAGCCAGAGAGCACGTCTCGATGAGTCGCGCCTCGTCCTGCCTGCAACGATCAGCGTTTCCGAGGTCGGTCATTCCCTGCATGTACTCGCGAATGTCATGACCAAGAATTCCTATACCCTCGATCAAATCGATGAGTTCATCGGGAACCTCTTGAAGGGTGTGTTGAAGTCGGGAGGATGGGAGTCTACTAGGTTGAACATCCTCCTAGGGACGATGAAGGAAGTCCGGACGATGTTATGGATGGGGAATGAGAAGGATGCGGTTAAGACGCTTCGCGTGCTGAAGGAAATCATGGAGAAACCAGAGGTCGAGTGTGAAGGTTGGCCAGTTTGCCTCGTGATCAACGATGCTGTGAAATCCTCTTCGGACTATATGTTGATCCCCGATAGCACGACTGAGCGGAACTTGTTCGCTGGAGCTGTATTCGTACCCGTCCCTGGAACACTTCGCAACTCCCTGCGAGGTCAGTCGAATACGGTCGAGATGCAAATCGTACGTCCTTTACTTATGATGGCATCTGATTGGGATAAGACCGCCCGAAACATAGGTTTTTCTGAAAAAGAGGCTCGAACATTGAATAAAGAGTTAGGAAAACTTCGGGAGAACGCATGATTTGAACAATAATCTTATGTCCTTATTCAAATCGATGATTTCATTCGATTAGGAGCATTGCTTGATGTTTATCAACTACCTCAATGTCTTCATCATTTTCGACAGAAAGATTCACTGTGTCGTCTCGAATCGAACCGCTTGATAAAAGAAAGCAACACGACCTGTAAAGGTCTGGACGACCTATGCTCTGAGAAATATCACTTTGACTAAAACCATTGGATTGCTCAAGAATATGAGATGGTGCTCGTCTACAACAAAAGTTTCTAAGGTGGTCCGAACGACGAGCAACTAGATGCGCTCCAGATGTTGAAGGACTAAGGGTTGCTCCACTCGGTCGTCCGACCGAAGACAATCGAATATCTGTACCGCGAACAATATCAGAAGGTGATGGCGCAGATCGACTCTGCCCTGAAAGAGGAACTCGAACGTGCCGTTTTCCGACGATTCTCCGTACCGGTCCACGTAAAACCGAGTAAACAAAAAAAGGAGAGGTTTGCCCTCTCCTTTCCCGTACTCACCAGGCATCGAATATCGCATTACAAAACTCTACGGCTTGCTCGTACTGCAGTTTGCCGACCTCGAACTCCATCTCTTTCGCGGGTTCGTACATTTTGTCCCAGCGCACTTCGAGATAAGCGGCTTTCGTCTCGTCCATGTGCTCCGCGCCATGGAGGTTCTCCGAGACATACTTCATAGCTTCGATGTATTCTTCATAATACTTCGCGACCTGTTGGAGTGATTTCGACTCCGGATCATCTTTGTAGTATTGGAACTTGGTAGCAATCATTTCCATCGTCTCGATCTTTTGCTTCAATGTTTCCGCGTCGAGTGTCTGGATATAGGAACCTGTCGTGAATGGGATCGCGTCCTTGATGTATTGCATCGACTTTTCGATGTAATAGATTCGATTGACCTTGTTGACGGTTGGTGCATCCATCATTTCTTCATACACTTTTTCGGCATGCGGCTTCGTGTTCGGGATCATACCCATGTAGTAGACGTAGGCACTGACACACGCGACGATGACGAGCGCAATGCTCGTGAAATACAATTTGTTGTTTTTCAAGAAAACCCCTCACAATTCCAAAGATACTTGAATTATATCAAAATATAGTAAAAAATGTCATATATCGATGTTTTCATTCCAGAGAAAAGCACCAACATGTCTAACGAACGGTATAAACGCGGTGACTGACTCCAAGGTGTGGTCATCGAAGAAAAAGAAGAAATCATCACTTAGAAAGTTTATGCGGATACTTCTTAGATTAAAATGAGACGTTACTATCGTATTTGGTATTTAAGGATGCTTTTAGTAACGACATAAAGACCAGTTTCCAGCATATTTTTTAATCAATACTACGTAAGATTTTCATGCACAAAGCGTCTCGACACGGTGGGATGGGTGTGCCATCAAATTATTTATGCCATTCGAGCACAAACCATATTAATTTAAGAGTTTAGAAGGAGAATTACAAATGTATAAAAAGATTTTGGTTTCCATGTTCGTCCTCGCCATCCTCATGATTGGTGGTGGGACGTATTTGATTTATTACGGCATAAATCAGATAGATAATAAGAACGAGGCGAAAAAAGAGGAGAAGAAGGGATATGTACGTGATCCTGATCTTGGTAAAGAGACAGACTTCACGCAAGAATTCATCGATAAACAACCAGCTGAAGCGCGAGGTCGTCTCGCATTCTTAGAAGAAAATTATCAATCAGAAATTCCAGATGAGAATTCATTTTCGAGTCGTGTCGATTTAGTTGAAAAGTATACAGCAATATATTTTGAACTTTTAGCAGAATCGCGTGAAATGCAAAAGAACAGCTATGGTCAAGACTTCATTGAGGTACCGGCTTATGACGTCAACGTCGTCATGGAAGGTGTCGGCGCATATCGCTTGGAAGAAGAAAACACGATGAAAATGCTACAGCGTAACTTCAACATCGCTGATCAACAACAAAAATTATACAATGAAAAAATGGAAGAATACGCTAATGCCGGTCCAGGGCCGCGAGTAGATATTCAGGTTGAATTGGATACAATCGAACGTCGTTTCCCTGAAATCGAAAAGTCGAACGCTGACCTGTTCGAAAATTTTTTCCCTTATCTCTAATTATAGTGTTTATAGTATGAGAACAAGAATGGATGTAGAAGGCCAAGGTGTTGGGAGGGATATCAGTGAGAAGACAATCAATCAGAGCACCAATCATTCGGTATACCGAGTTAGAAGAAACGGATCTCATCGAAAAGCTCGATGAAGGAGACGATCTGCTCCGTTTGCTGCAAGAGAGAGGGTTCATCCGCGTCGAAGGAAAGGCTAACCGTACCCCGTTTCGTCTCATGTTGGAACTCGAGCAGGAAGGCATCGAGTATCAAATGAAATCGTTCGGCTGCGATGGTTTACATCCGACTCCGCATAGCGAGTTCAGTTTGCCGCATTTCATAGACGACCGTGTCATGAACGAGGAGGGAGTTCGCGTCGGACGCCAAATCAAGCCGCCTCATCTCATTCCACGCAATCCGTTGGAGATCACCTTCAGTGAAGCCGCAGAGATGGCACCGTTCCTGACGAAGGACAACCGAAATGGCGTCCTGCAGATGATTCGAACGTTCGGATTCGTCGGCACGGAAGAGTTGTCATATCGTTTGGTCCAACACCTGAGCCTCAAGAAAGTGGATTTCATGATGCGCAGCTACGTCGACGAAGAGAAAGTCACGTACGAGTTCCAGTTGCATGGATTCATCGATGACCGCGAGGATGCGGATTGAATGAAGGGACTTCGGTCTCTTCTTTTTTTCGTGCTGTTCAACAGGTGCCGATAAGTTCAAAGGACTGAAGCGTATGGTGATTACCCTACGCTTCAGTCCTCTTCATTCTGGGGCTATCGCTTCTTTATGTTCTGATGGTCAAACGATGTTCTATGCTATCTTCCATCAGGACCATGGTGGACTATGTTCGGAATTTGGTAAGGCGAAGAATGCTTAGGATACATCCTTCGTCTTATAGATTCGAGCTTCATAAGGTCGCAACGTATCCGTGTCATTCGGTACGCTTTGTAAGGCCATGTTTCGAATGTCTAGGGATAACGGAAGTACCACATCCTCGTCCGAATGATTCAAGACGATCACGAACCTATCTTCGTCGAGGCGACGCTCATATGCATGGACGACAGGGTGTTCTGGCAACAAATCTTTAAAGTCTCCATATACCATTGCATCGTTAGATTTCCTAAGTCGAATCAGCTTTTGATAATAGCGGAACACGGAGTCCTCTCGACGTAAGTCCTTCTCGACGTTCAGCTCAACATGATTCGGATTGACGGTCATCCATGGAACCCCATCCGTGAATCCGGACTCAGCCTGATCGCTCCATTGCATCGGCGTCCTTGAATTGTCCCGGCTAAGAAGTCGTAAGCTCGTCAACACCTCATCTGCCGCTCGTCCTTTCGCGACTTCCTCGCGATAGCGGTTCCTCATGGCGATATCTTGATAATCATCAATGGAGTCGAAGCTGACACCCGTCATGCCGATTTCCTCCCCTTGATAGATGTACGGCATCCCGGGAAGCGTATGGGTGAGTGTCGCGAGCATCTTCGCGGATGCTATCCGATGTTCCTTATCATTGCCGTAACGCGTCACCTGGCGCGTATGATCGTGATTGTTCAGGAACTGCGAGTTCCATCCGCGTCCCTTCAATCCTTCATACCATTCTCGTTGGATTTCTTTGAAGCGAAGCATGTCCCACGTCGGCATCTCGTCGGCGATCTGGAAATGGAACAAGGTGTCGAGTTCGTGACGTGCCTCGTCGACATAGAGTGCCCCCTCGGCTGGCGTCACGAAAGGGATCTCACCGACCGTCATGCAGTCATAGTGACGGAGTACCTGCTCGTGCATCTCTTGAAGATAACCATGGATGCCAGGATTGTTCGCCAGGTAACTGAGGTCGTACGGATTCTCGACGTCCGATAAGTCTTTTCGTTTCGCTAGCAGGTTGATGACATCCATCCGGAAACCATCGATGCCCTTATCAAGCCAGAATCGCATCATCGCATAGATTTCGTTCCGTAAGTCCTCGTTCTCCCAGTTGAGATCGGGTTGCTCGACGGCGAACGAATGATAATAATACTGTCCACTCTCTTCCTCGTACTCCCAACAGGAAGGTGCGAAGTAGGATCGCCAATTGTTCGGTTCCTTATCATTGATTGGGTCGTGCCAGATATAATAATCCCGTTTCGGGGAGTCCGCCGAGGTTTTCGACTCTAAGAACCAGGGATGTTGGTCCGACGTGTGGTTGACGACGAGGTCCAGGATTATCTTGAGTCCGACTGCATGGGCTTCTTCTAGCAACCGCTCGAAATCCTCCATTGTCCCTGCCTTATCCATGATGCTGTAATAGTCAGCGATGTCATATCCATTATCCTTGTCTGGCGATACATAGAACGGATTGAGCCATATCACGTCAGCTCCGAGCTCCTTGATATAAGGCAACTTCCGACGGACACCTTCTAAATCACCATACCCATCGCCATTCGTATCCAAGAAACTTCGCCAGTACACTTGATACACGACGGCTTCTTTCCACCATGTGCGCTTCATTCAATCTTCCTCCTCATGAAATAAAGCCTCGAGCTTTATCACCCGAGGCGTCTATTCTTAAATCCGTGTTAAGACATTTTCGAGCGTAAGGTCTCTTGTATCTGTGAACACGATATCCGCTCCAGTCAATACACTCCGCTCCCCGATCCCTACCGCGAACATTCCTGCTGCACGGATGGCTTCGATACCGGCGACCGCATCCTCGACGCCGATACAGTCCTTCGGATCGACAGCCAACGCTTCGGCCGCCTTCAGGAACACTTCTGGATGTGGCTTTGAATCCGTGACCGCCGCTGCATCGACGATATGATCGAACGCGTGGAGGAGACCGAGTTGGCGCGTCACCATCTGAGCATTCTTCGAGGCGGATGCCATCCCAATCTTATAACCTGACTCCCGTAGCTCTGACAAAAACGTCTCGATGCCAGGTAGGATGTCTGCACTCGTGATCTTCGCGATGAGTGATACATAATGCGTATTCTTTTTCGTAGCGAGTTCTTCTAAAGAGAAATCATTCTCGCAATGTCCGAGGCGGAGGATGCGTTCGAGCGACTCAGTCCGACTGACGCCCTTGAGCGTCTCGTTGAACTCTCGATCAAGCGGTATGCCGAGCTCTTCCCCGAGCGCTTTCCACGCCAAGTAATGATATTCTGCGCTATCCGTGATGACACCATCCAAGTCAAAAATGAAAGCTTTCATGATAATCTCCTTATTTGTCCCCACCGATCCGTAATCCCTGCATGAAGTACTTGTTCAGCATGATGTACAGGATGATGATAGGTATGATGCTGACGACCGAGGCCGCCATGATGTAGTTCCATTGTGTCGCGTTCTGACTTTGGAACGACTGTAGTCCGAGCGTCAATGTATATTTCTCGGGTGACGTGATGTAGAGCAATGGTTTCAAGAACTCGTTCCAGAACCCGAGGAAGACGAAAACTGCTTGCGTCGCGACCGAGGCGCGTGCCATCGGGAAGACGATCCGCCAGAACGTCTGGAACCGGTTGAGTCCATCGACTTGTGCAGCCTCCTCGACCTCGCGCGGGAAGTTGATGAAGAACTGTCGCATCAAGAAGATGTACGAGAAGTTGATCGCCCCAGGGATGATCAAGGCGGAATACGTATCAAGGATTCCGAGCGAACGCATGATCAGATAGTTCGGGATGAGCAGAATCTGTCCCGGCACCATCATGACCGCGAGAATCAACAGGAACAGGTAGTTTCTTCCCGGAAAGCGGAGACGAGCGAGTGAATAGCCAGCCATCGTGTTGAAGATGACGTTCACAATCGTCCCGATCGTCGCGATCAAGAACGAGTTCATGATCCATCGTGGGAACAGTGGATCCTTCGTGAAGATATGTTCGAAGTTCGCGAGTGTCGGGTTCTCTGGCCATAGTGATAGTCCACCAGCCACGATCTCGCTATAGGGTTTGAACGATGCGAGCACTGCCCATAGGAATGGATACAGTGTGACGAGCGCATAGGAGATGAGGATGACATACAACACGATACGCGGCCATTTTTTCTTTTTCATATCCATTCCTCCTTAATAGTTGGACTCTTCTTTGTTCAACTTCCGTGCGAGCATCGACACCGTGAAGATGACAATCGTCAGGATGATGGCGAGTGCCGATGCATAGCCCATCGTCCCGATCGTTTTGAACGCGTACTGATAGATGATGAGTGAGAACGTCAGCGTCGCATTGTTCGGTCCACCGGTCCCGCCGGAAATGATGTATGCCTGGTCGAACAATTGGAAACAGCCGATGATCCCCATCAACAGGACGTAGTTCGTGACCGGTGTCAGGTTAGGGACCGTGATCTTCGTCAACTTCTGCCAAGCGTTCGCCCCGTCGAGCGATGCTGCTTCGTAGAGGGATGCCGGGATGTCTTGCAACCCGGCAAGATAGATCGTCATGAAGAAAGGGACCGTCGACCAGATGTTCATCACCATGATGGTCGTGAGTGCGAAGTCCGTCTCGTTGATGAAGTTGATCGGTGCATCAAGAAACCCGAGAGATACTAACACATTGTTGATCGGTCCATTCAAGCTGAACAAGAACATGAATATCATCGTAAGTGCCGAACTCGATGTGAGTGTCGGTAAGAAATAAATCGTCCGGAACGTATTTTGGAACCGGATGCCTGAATTGAGGACCGCAGCCATCAAGAGAGCAATCGCTGTCTGAAGTGGTACGACAAATAGTGCATAACGGGCTGTATTTTTCAGTGCGGTCCAGACCCGGTCGTCATTCCAGGCATTCACGTAGTTCTCGACACCGACCCATTGGAAGTCGATACCGCCGAAAAGGTTGACTCGTGTGAATGACAAGAAGAGAGAATACGCGATCGGGAGCAACGTGAACGTCACCAGGATGATCAGCGTCGGTAGCATGAAGGTGATGCCTTGCATCGACTCGCGTCTGTTGCGGCTGCTCTCTTTTCTCTTCTTGGGCGGCGGTGCTTGTGATGCTGCATCAGTACGCTGATTGATTTCAAGTTGTGTGCCCATTTGACCCTTCCTTTCAGAACACAACGAGGCTCACGGATCGCGCGAGCCCCATCGCCTCTTTATTTCAATTGCGTTTTGATGTCCTTGTTAGCGGTTTTCTCTGCTTTTTTCATGGCTTCTTCAAGCGTCATGTCACCTTTCAGGGCAGCTGGTAACAGGTTGTTGTATTCTCGAGCGACGATCGAGAGAGAGTCTCCTTTTTGCCATGGTGTCGCATATGCTCCCGCTGCGACGAATGGTGCTTTCAACTCATCGTCTTGCAGCTTCAGCTCCGTTGCGATCGACTTGAGCGACGGTAAGACTCCCGCTCCCTCTGACCAGGTCTTCATGCCATCCTTCGAAGTCGCATAATCGATGAATGCCCAGCCGGCGGACTTCTCTTTCGATTCGCTGTTGAGCGAATAAGACACGGTGAACATCATCGACTTATTCTTCCCTCCGATCGTCGGGACTTCTTTCGTCCCCATCTCGACCTTCGGGAAGTTCTGCTTGATATGTGAGATTGCCCAGTTCCCCTCGATCATGATGGCAGCCTTCTCGGCTCCGAATGAGTCCCCAGCCCAGCCTTGACCAAGGTCTGCCGGACGTTGGACGAGCTTATCTTGGTAAGCATCTACGAGTGGTTGAAGGGCGGCGATCTGGTCCGGTTTTGCCCAAACGGCATTGCCTTCTTTATCGACGATGTCCGTACCGCCTGACTGGAGGACGAACATGTGTCGTGCGAGTTCAGAGGTCGTGATGGCTGGTGTCACACCAGATGGCAGTTCTCCCTTCAATTCTTTTAAGAATCCAGGCAGCTTTTCCATCTCGGTCGGGATGTCATCCGCCGTGAATCCGGCATCCTCGATCAGCTTCTTGTTATAATAGAGACCGAGTGTCGAATAGTCCTTCGGTAGTCCGAACAATTTATCGTCGGACTTGAAGGCGTTGATCGCCGGATCATAGAAATCGCCCAAGTTTTTCTTGGCTTCTTTGATGTATGGATCGAGTGGCTCGAGCACTCCTTGCTTCGAGAGTTCGGGAGCGAGGAACGCATCGACATAGAACACGTCAGGTGCGGTGCCACCTACAAGGTCGGTCTGGAGTTGTGTCTGATAGTCGTTGTAGACCTTCTTTTTGACTTTGACGCCCGTCTCGTCTGAGAAGTTCTTCAACAATTCATCGAACGCTTTGACTTCGGCGTCCGTCCCTTTCCACGTCCCGACGGTGATCTCCTTACCCTTGAGCTTAGATGGATCAGAAGCGACCTGCGCCTCCTCTTCTCCGCCGCCGCACGCGGCCGTAAGGACAAGTCCGGATAGCATGAGAACAGATAATGGTTTAGATAA
The DNA here is from genome assembly GCF_022170825.1 of Exiguobacterium acetylicum. Classification (NCBI taxonomy): domain Bacteria; kingdom Bacillati; phylum Bacillota; class Bacilli; order Caryophanales; genus Exiguobacterium; species Exiguobacterium acetylicum. The sequence continues at coordinate 120,623 of NZ_CP081879.1, forward strand.
TTTCACATTCATCGATAATTTCCTCCCTATGGATGATAAAACTCGAAATCAAGTAACCGCTTTCAACTCGCAATTCGATTTTATACCCGAAACGTTTCGGAAATCAAGAACTTTTTTGAATATGACTGAAAACACTACCATTTCGTTGTTTACAAGTGATTCAGTTACAGAATAGAATATACATACTTACACATGTGAAGACGTTTTTCCGTAACGTTTTCATAAAAAGGAGTGTACCATCATGGCAACATTAAAAGACGTCTCCAAGGCATCCGGCTTCTCTGTTACGACCGTATCCCGTGCTCTGAACGGATATGACGACGTGAATAAGGAGACGCGAGACAAGATCATGAGTGTGGCAAAGGAGCTCGGATACAGCCCGAACATCCTCGCCCGTAGCCTAGTCAAGAAACAGTCGAAGACCATCGGATTTCTCGTCACCGACCTGAAACGAGAGAGTGTCAAAGATAATTTCATGTTCGAGACGCTTTGTGGTGTGTCGGACGAACTATCCGACCTCGATTATGAATTCGTCCTCCTGTCGACGACGACCTCGAAACAAAAGAACAAGACCTACGGACAGATGTGCGCCGAACGTCAACTCGACGGCGTCGTGATCCAGGGTCTGAAACGGGACGACCCGTACTTACTTGAGGCGATCGAAAGCACGGTTCCTTGCGTCCTCGTCGACATTCCGGTAGAAGGCGTGAACACGGGTTATGTGACCTCGAACCAATTAGAGAGCGCGAAGCAGGCCGTCCGTTACCTGATCCGACTCGGGCATCGACATATCGCTTTCATGAATGGAGCCACTCACGCCTACGTCTCCATGGTGCGACATGATGCCTATCGTCAAGTCCTACAGGAGAGCGAGATTGACTTCCGGGAGGACTACGTGCTGAATGGAGACTTCGAAGAACTCGCATCAAAGGATGTCGCGCTTCCCTTCTTGTTGAACCACCCTGAGGTGACTGCGATTTTCTGCGCTTCCGACGTCATGGCGTTAGGAGTGATACAAGCCACGCGGGAACTAGGGCTCAACGTCCCCGAAGACTTATCGATCATCGGTTTCGATAACATCTTGCTGTCCCAATACGTCTCCCCCCCACTGACGACGGTCGGACAACAACCCTACGAGATGGGACGTAAGGCCGCGTCGATGATCGTCCAGATCGTCGAAGGACAGGAAGCTCCGCATGAAGCATTCGTGAATAATCAGCTGATCCTACGGGAGTCAGTCGCAAAAAATCGGCGATGATCACTCATCGCCGATTTTTCGTATCGTCATGAAGGCGAAGATGCCGACAGTCGCCCAGTATAAGACGGATAGCATGGGGACGGTGATCGGTAGCAACGTGATGGCCGTGCGCACGACCAATGGTGCCGTGATGCCATATGCCGTTATCGTCCATGCTTCTTTGTATCGAATCGGGACGAATCGACGGAAGCTAAGACCGGCGAGTGCTAGAAGCGAGATGACGACAAGGTGGATCACGATGTCGATCATAATGGCACCGTAGATATAAAGCGGATAGAACCACTTCAAATCTTCAAGGATCGTCGCTACATCTCGATTCGTCAATTCAGATTTCCCCAGAAAACGAAGCAAGCTACTATATTCTCTCGATTCCGTCGAAACCCCACTCCTCTTCAACTCCCATCCCGCATCAGCGAGCAAGAGGGTTTGCGAAGCGTTCGTCTTCCGTTCCTTCCCTACCATCACCGTCAGGTCCAATGTCTCCAAGTCAAAGCTGAACGGCTTTTCGTAACGGATTCCTTGCTTCGTCACTGCGAATGCAGGTAAGTCTGTTACGGATATGCTCGATTGGTTGACCCATTTCAGGCCGAATACGAGTGCGTTTGCCACTAATACCGCGATAAGCACGTAGAAAATGGATTTCCAAATCGATTGTCGTCTCCATGCTTGGACTTTTTCGAATTGAAACCCTAGACTAGCCATCATTTGCTCCATATCAGACCTCTTTCCTAAAACGTTTCTGATACCATTTAATCACGTTTTTTGAGGTGTGGAAAGAAAATTCGAGAAAAATGGTGTTGAATAACCGAAACGTTTCGGATAGAATGGGGTCGAATAAAGAAAGCGCTTTATCACACGGGAGGGTACAAGGTGACGAATACATTGATGAACTATACGACTGGTACTGGAGAGCTACAGGAATGGCTCGTCGCAGAAGAGGGGTTCCGCACGAGTTGGCTTGGTAAGGGGGAGACGGTTTTCTCGCTCGGAAACGGCTACATGGGACTTCGTTCAGTGACGGAGGAACACTATGCCAATGAGCAGCGGAATCTTTTTGTTGCGGGTACGTTCAATAAGTTCGCCCAGAATGAAGTGACAGAACTTCCGAATGCGGCGGATATATTGTGGATGGAGTTCACGTTGGACGGCGTTCGATTCGACCTGACACAAGGGACTATCCTCGCGTACGGCCGTACATTGAACTTGAAACATGCCGAACTCGTACGGGAAGTGACATGGCAGAGTCCTGACGGGAAGGTCTATGATCTGGTTTTCCGTCGCTTCGTATCGATGGCTGACCTACATGTCATCGTCCAACGTGTCAGCATCACCCCTAGACAAGACAGCACATTGGCGATGACATCCGGCATCAACGGACAGATGACGAACAGTGGTGTCCAACACTTCTTGGAAGGTGATAAGCGTCTCTATGACGGACGACTCATGCAACAGTTACAGACGACGACGGAATCTGGTATCGATTTTGCGTTCCATAGCGTCCATCGTTTCAGTCAAGATGGCCAGTTCGAACCGAAATCCATCATCAAGATGGATCGTCGTCAAATCTTCTTCGATTATTCGGACATCCGTATCCCGACCGAGAAGACCCTGACGATCGAGAAATATTCGACCGTCTTCACTTCTCGCGATAACGATGTAATGATTGAGACGAGAGAAGAACTGGCTAACCTCGCACTGAACGCGACACGTGAGATCGAAGCTAGAGGATATGAAGAGTTGTTCGACGATCATGTCAAGGCATGGGACGAACTGGTCTGGTCGCATGCGCCGATCACGGTCGAGTCCGAATCCATGTTCGATCAGCTGGCCGTCCGTTTCGCACAGTATCATCTAGCCGTCATGACGCCGAAACACGATAACCGGATGAACGTCGCGGCAAAAGGATTGTCAGGTGAAGGCTACAAGGGCCATACGTTCTGGGATACAGAAATCTTCATCCTGCCTTATTACACGTATACGAATCCGAAAATCGCACGTAGCCTACTCGAATATCGTTACCTGTCCTTGCCAGGAGCACACCAGAAGGCGAAGGAGAACGGATACGAGGGAGCCATGTTCCCGTGGGAATCGGCATGGCTCGATGACGGCGAAGTGACACCTGTCTGGGGAGCTGCTGACATCGTGACGGGTGAAGCGACCAAGATTTGGTCAGGGTTCATCGAACAGCACATCACGTCCGATATCGCATTCGCAGCATGGCAATATTATCACGTCACGGGCGACCAAGATTTCATGGATCGCTTCGGATACGAATTGCTCATCGATACAGCAAAGTTCTGGGCGAGTCGACTCGAATGGAATGAAGAAAACGGACGGTATGAGATCAATCAGGTCGTCGGCCCGGATGAGTACAAGGAACACGTCGATAACAATGCGTTCACGAACTACACGGCGCATTGGAACATCCAGACGGCGATCCAATATATAGAGTTACTCCGTAGCGAGAAGCCTGAACTGTATGGGCAGTTGGACGAGAAGCTTGAACTAGATAAGGCTCAGGAGCGTTTCCGCCACGTGCTCGAGTTGATCTACTTGCCACAAGTCCGTGAGGATGGCGTCTTGCCACAGGACGATACGTATCTGGAGAAAGAGATCATCGACCTGACGAAGTATAAGAATCAGCAGAACGTCGGTTCGATGTTCTATGACTACAACCTGGAACAAGTGAACGAGATCCAAGTCTCGAAACAGGCAGACGTCATGATTTTGATGTATTTGCTCGAGGACCTGTTCACGGCTGACGTCAAGCGTGCCAACTGGGAGTATTATGAGCCGAAGACCTTACACGATTCGTCACTCTCCCTTTCGACGCACAGCGTGCTTGCATCGGATCTCGGTAATCAAGAACTTGCGTACGACTTGTTCCGCCGCGCATCGGAGATCGACCTCGGACCGAACATGAAGACGTCGGACGCCGGGATCCACGCGGCATCGCTTGGCGGCATCTGGCAAGCAGTCGTCAATGGTTTCGGTGGTGTCCGGATGACCGGTGGCAAGTTGCGTATCTCACCGATGTTACCGAAGGCATGGAGTAGTCTCAACTTTTCGATAAACTGGAAGAATGAGACGCTCGACGTCCATGCATCCCGAAATCAAGTCATCATCACGCGACGGACACCTACGCTCGAGCCACTCGTCGTCGAGGTCTACGGAGAATCCCGTGAAATCGAAGAGACGTTCACGAGTGAAGTCTTGTCCGTATGAGCTACCGTCCGCACTATCATTTCGCCCCGCCATTCGGTTGGATGAACGATCCGAATGGGCTATGTCAATTGGACGGCGTCTATCATATGTTCTATCAGTATCATCCGTTCGGTGTCGAATGGGATGACATGCACTGGGGACATGCTACATCGACCGACCTCATCCATTGGGAGAACAAACCGATCGCTTTGCGTCCGGATCAGGACTATGACCGCGACGGTGTCTTCTCCGGTAGTGCGTTGGTGAAGGACGGTGTCCTACATCTCTTCTATACAGGCAACACTTGGCTTGATGAGAAGAAAGAGGCGCTACATCAAGTGCAGTGCCTCGCGACATCCGTGGATGGAAAGGTGTTCAAAAAAGATGATAGGAATCCTCTCATCTCCGAAATCCCACGACACGGGAGTGCGCATGTCCGGGATCCGAAGGTATGGGAGAAGGATGGACGCTTCTATATGATACTCGGCACACGGGATGAAGCTGACGGAAAGGTCGTCCTGTACGCGTCCGATGATGCCCTACACTGGACCGAACGCGGCGTCATCGCCGGCGAGACTGGACGTCACGGTTGGATGTGGGAGTGTCCTGACATATTCTCGCTCGACGGTCAAGATATCTTGTTGCTCTCACCGCAAGGCATGGAGCCTGACGATGACCGATATCATAACCTTCATCAATGTGGATATTTCATAGGGACGCTTGATCTCGATGCACCTAGTTTCAATCATGGCGCATTCACTGAGCTCGACTATGGACATGATTTCTATGCTGCGCAGACATTTTGTGATGAGCGCGGACGACGGATTTTGATAGGATGGAACGCGATGTGGGAAAGCGACTGCCCAGAGAAAACCGAAGGATGGGCAAACCAAATGACACTCCCACGCGAACTATCACTTAAAGATGGGTATCTATACTTGAATCCTATCGAAGAAATAGATGGATTGCGAAAAACGAGCCTACCTTTGAGAGATTCAGATTTTTCTGGAGTGGCATTCGAGCTTTCTTTTGAGACAGATGGCGATTTTCAGTTCGACTGTTTCGGGGAAGGGGCAGTCTTTTCGAAGAAAGGTAATGTACTAGCATTATCTCGTTCTCATTATTCTTCAGATGTACGTCGTCTTGAGGCAGACGCAATATCATTTCGAATCTTCGTCGATCGCTCCTCTATCGAAGTGTTCATTAATGAAGGTCAGTTTGTCTTCTCAAGCAGAGTGTATGGGAAAGATTCTACCGAACATCGACTATCAGGTAATGTCATCAATCCGATGCTACATCGTTTTTAAAAATGCTCTTCGTCGATGATGTCTTCAGGACACGTAATTGGAGCTCGTACGTACTTATCTTATTTTGCTTCAGAAACGAAATCAAAAACGGCTCGAGACTTTGGCATGCAAAAATCTCGAGCCGTTTCATTTTGGTTATATCGATTCGATGTACTCGTATTGAACGGAACTAGAGGAAAACTGTACTGACACTTAACTGTATTATCGTTACGAAACAGTTATAAGGTTTATTACTTTTTCATTTACAACATACTCACCGGACATTTTATTAATCTTAGGGCGACTTATGAGTCAGCCCCACTTTTCTAATCATTCCTTATCTAATTTTGATTTATCGTCTTTATTCCGATTGTTATACTTTTCTTTATTTTTCATGGCTTTTGGAACAATTGGTGATTTTAAAGCACTCACGATTTTTCCAACTGAAGTGTTTTCTTCTTCAGCATTCTTAAGTTCTACCGTACCTTGATTAGTAATTGCAGTATGCCAGTCTTCAGATTCTAAATAACGTGTAGCGAACATGTATTGACGACCTTCTTTTAACATTTCATCTTCATTATACAAAACCAAGACATTATTTCCTTCCGAATCCTTATCATATCCTCCAAACTGATTAACAATGACTTCTCCTTTTAACTTTCCTTTTAAATTTTTATGCACTTTTACTGAATACTGTGTTTCTGGTGTTCCATCAAGTCGTTTACTCCCAACTTCTTGGATAACTTCTCCTACAAACACATTTTGAGCAGCACCAACTAAAATTCGATCATCAGAAAAATCAGCTACTTCATTTAAATATGCATCAACAATTTTGGCTGGCTTCTTTTCTGATTGGTAATGATCAAATCCATAAACAGTTAGGCCAATAACTGCTGCTACAGAACCGATTAAGAATTTTTTCATAGTTAACGCTCCTTATATTGGATTAATAGCCCCAAAGAGTTCGATAATCTGACTTATCGTGCGAACCTAAAACTTCATAACTGTAAAAGCCAGATCTCAACACGTTTCCAGCAAGTCCGTGATGATCTAATCCAAGAGCATGTCCCATTTCATGAAGTGCTGTGTGCTTTCTTTGAGAACTCGTGAAGTCATAAAAATAATAATCATTGTAGGAGATGACGTCTGCTCCAGTTTGAGGGGAATGACTGCCACTCCAAGTCACATCGCTCCGATCAACATCTCTAAAAGATAAATCTTCAACAGTTGAAGTAGTGTCTCCTGCGATTTTAATAGTCCCCATCGTATTCCATACACTAATTGAGTGATTTCGTGCTGTAGTCCATCCAGTTGTACCTTTTGCGGTGCCCCATCTGATTTCTTTCCCATCTACAGAGGAATGTCCTAAGAAATGAGCATCGACATTTGAAGGAAGAATAAGTGTAGCTGCTACTACTGATAGTGCAAGTACAGTTTTTCGCATGGATTTGCTCCTAAATAAGTTATTTGAATTATCAAGAAATTCATAACTTAATTTTACATAATATTCAAAATTAATTGAATAGTTCTTAAGTCCTCAGATATCTGTTTATTTACTTAAGCACGTATATTTATACTCATAAAGAGGAGGAAATTCAAAAAAAGATTTACTTGAATAAAAGTAAAAGAGTAAATATTTTTATCTTTATAGTTTATTTTATCCCATTTGTCTTTTTAAATTCGAAATGAGTTTTTGAGTTTGGTTTTTTACAATTCTGCTACACATTCAGTATTTTTCAAAACTTATCAGTTCATGCGTCCTTGCCATTAGTTGCTTCGACATCAATCGACAAATGTAAAACATTTGACATATTAAAATAAGAATTGAATTAACAGAATAATCTGCTATATTCTAACTATCAGCAGGAAGACATTGTCATAAAGTAGTTCTCAAAGGAAAGGAGCATGTACATGTACCGATTCGGAGAGTGGTTACGACGAGAGCGTCTGGAACATGGATGGAGTCAGGTAGAGTTAGCAGAGAAAACGTACGGAGAAATCTCGCAGGCGGCAATCAGCGCCTATGAGAGGAATCGTTCGATTCCTTCTATCCTCGATGTTCAAATTCTTGCGACAGCCTGTGAGCAGACGCTAGGATCCATCCCTTGGGATGAATTCGACTTCCGGACAGAGAAGAAACGGAACTGGTCGAACCTCAAGCAAGAACGCTTTGATTTAGCGGAACTACCGTTAGCAGATTCCGTTCGCACGTTCGACGGCAAGATATACCAGCTACATGGTCGTATTGCGATCGAACAAGAGAGCAAGGAGACACAAGAAATCTCGCAGATCTATTACCGGATCCGTACCGTCGTCGGTGAGAATCAGGTCATTGCAAAACGGAAGCATCCGGATGATGAATTGATTCACGTCTCACGCCGTAAACTCGTTCATCAGTAAGCCATCTATTTATGGGGATCTACTTATGAAATAACACGAAACAATGAAAAGAGGAATTGATGACCGTAGCAGCATATCGCTAAGGACAGTCCCTCCAATCACATATTGGCGTGTCCCTCATGTGTGACCGGATGAGCGGGATATACGCAGAAATGGTTCGGCGAGAGTCGCCTAAAACTCGCCCACAGGTCACGTATTCGTTGAGGGTCATCGAAAAACCCTAAACAGACATCCGATATCGGATGTCAGAGTTCGTGGGGAAACGTGCTTCAAACCCACCGCCTTGCTTGACTCCGACTGTCCTTAAGGATGTGCTGCTGCGCATCGACCTCAAGGAAGGAGTGTACGCTATGCCGACACGTGAACAGAAGCAGAACAAGACCTTTGCCGAGAAGTTACTCCGGATCCAAGGAAAAGACTATGAGGAGTGGCTTGACACCCAGCATCAGCTCGTCATCCAAGAGAATCAGGAACTGATCTTAGAAGCACTTGACTCGAAACTGAACTTCACATCGTCCGTTACCGCGTCACGGGATTGAGAGGAGGAACACAGATGGGTTTGAATGAGACAGGACTTAGTTTACTTCAGTTCTTTCAGGGGCTGGCCGTCATCGCTGCAGCCATCGCTTTCGTAGTTGCTGGTTTCTACTTCATCTTCGGTGGGGATCGCGGACGATCGAAGGCAGTTGGTTGGCTCGTCGGCGGTGCCGTCGGTCTAATCATCATCATGGGCGCCGTCACGCTAGCTGAGATGGTCAACGACAACATCAAATTCTAATCTAATAAGTGATCAAACAGACCGTCATTCCAAACTGGATGGCTTTTTTTATTGCTTTCATATAGGATGTCTTGCTTCAAAGGAGGAGAATCTATGCTCTTTGTCCGTTTCACTGATGTAGCAAAAGAAGCCTTCCCGAACTACGAGCGTCTCCCGTATGAGGAGGCGCTTTTATTATCCACCCAAGTCCATCAAGAGGCACAGCAAGCACATGAGCGGTTCGCGAGTGAGTTCCGGATCTTCGATGATGCCGATCAGCTCGTCTATAAAGGCACGTTCCAGTTCGGTGACACGATTTATCCTAATCTCTATCAGCAGCTGAAGGAACGGATTCCACGCATCCGGATCCGGAAGGAAGATGCAACGACGAAGATCCTGTTGCTCGAGAACCTGGAGCGTTTGACACCGGAATCCTATAAGACGATGACGACTGTAGCGACTCAGCAACATCCGGAGACGACACACGTCTCCCGCTTACGTCGCGGACAGCGTCGTCTCGTCTATGGCGTCAGTGGTGTGAGTCTGTTACTACTCGGCGCGCTATCCATCGTTCAACTGACACAGCCCGACTCACCAAGCAATGTCCGTGCAGCATCGTCAGGGGATTGGCAGCCGCTTTATGAAGAAGCGTTAAATGGCAAGACCGATCCACTCATGCAGCGTCTGGAAAAACAAAAGTCATTGAGTAACGAACAACAACAGTTCCTGATTACCCAGTACGTCGAAAGACAAGACTACGATCAGGCGGTAGCTGTGACGAACGATCCGATCGACGTCGAGACGATCATTATGCAGTCGAAGCCATTCGCTAAAGACCGTCAAGAGACATTGCAAGCCTTCCAAGCGGTCCACCCGACGGATGAAGGCGCCTTCGATCTCGCGATCCTGCAGAAAGACTATAAACGTGCGGTCTCCATCCCGGACATCGAGATGACGACCGCGCGCAAGGAGGCGAAGACACGTGCCTACATCGCGTTGAAAGATGTGACGAAGGCACAAGAAAGCGTCAAGATGGTCCAAGATGAACAACTGAAACAGCAAGTGGTAACACTTGCCCAACTGGATGAAGAGATTCAAGCACTCGAAGATCAAAAACGACAGTTATCCGAGAAGACGGACAAAAAAGAGCTCGAGAAGCTCAATGAGTCGCTCGAAGCGAAGCAAAGACAAGCCTCCTCTCTTCTTTAATGAAAGTGTGGTGAATGAAATAATGATAAACTTCTCACTTCGTTCCCTCGCTACCTCCGCTTGGCTGTGGCGATGCCTTGCCTTTTTGATCGCTTTACCCATTGTATTGTTCTTAGTACTCAATGTTGCGTTTCAGTTCCTGCAGCAGACGATCCACAATCTCTTCCAAGACGGGAAGTTGACGACCGGTTCCCCGCTTCAATACGAATCTAGTTGGTGGACGACGCTTGCCTGGTCGACCTCCCTCGCGTTCGTATTGTTCGGTGTCTGCTTCCTCCTAGGAGGGTTTCTCTTATTGAAGTATTGGCTTAATTTCCGTGATCTCAAGGCAGCACAGAAAGGAAGTGCCCGATTTACAACGTTCCAAGAGCTGAAACAGCAGTATCGGGATGTGCCAGACCGTAAAGAGACGTACATCGGATCCGGTGGCGTCCCGGTCGGCCGTTATCGCGATCGTCTCTACATCGATGACAGTGCCGTCAACAACCTCGTCATCGGGACAACCCGGTCCGGGAAAGGTGAGACGTTCGTCTTCTCGACCATCGATCTCTACAGCCGTGCCGAACGTCAAGCAAGCCTGATCATCAATGATCCAAAAGGCGAGCTGTTCGCCGCCTCCAAAGAAACGCTCGAGGCACGTGGGTATCAAGTCGAAGTGCTAAACTTGATGAACCCGTCCCAATCGATGTCTTATAACCTGTTGCAGCTGACGATCGACGCTTATCTGGACGAAAACTACTCCCTCGCCCAACAGTATGCCCGTTCGGTCGCCTACATGCTCTACCATGATCCGAAAGCGAAGGATCCGTTTTGGAGTAACTCCTCGACGGATCTCTGTACCGCCTTGATTCTCGGGTTATGCGAACAAGCGAAACACGAATCGGAGAAGATCACGATGTATAACGTCGCCCTGATGCTGTCTGATCTCGGCTCGCGAACGGTCACCGATGACATGGGACAGGAACAATCCGCACTCGACGCCTTCTTCGCGGCGTTTCCAGAGAATCATCCGGCACGCATGCAGTATGCGACGCTTCATTTCTCCGGCGGCCAGACCCGCGCCAGTATCCTGGCGAATACGAACGCCAAGCTCGGCATCTTCACCCTTGATGCAACCGCACGACTGACGGCACAGAACTCGCTCGACATGAAACTGATTGGCTTCAATCGCTGGATCCGTGGACGTGCGCTCCCCTTGTCACGACTGACCTTCTATTTTCCGAGCGGGGAACAGCTTGCCTTGACGACGGACGACGATGGGAGTTTCGTGTTGCATCACGAAGAAACAATCGATGTCGGATCTACCATCACAGTGGAAAGTGAAGGACAAAAGTACACCGTGACGCTCTCGGGTTGGAAGGACGAGGCGAATGGGATCTTCGACGGAACGATTGATGCTCCGATCGATATCCGGGAGATTCGCCAGCACCCGCGCCCGGTTGCTGTGTTCCTGATCGTTCCGGACTATGATCCGACGTTGAACGTCATCGCCTCACTGTACGTCAAACAAGTCTATACCTCACTGGCTCGCGTTGCCTCACAAGCAACGAGCGGACGCTGTGAACGCCAGGTCATCTTCCTCCTCGACGAGTTCGGGAACATGCCAGCCATCGAAGGAATGGCAAACATCATCACCGTCTGTCTCGGTCGGAACATTCGTTTCAACCTCGTGATCCAGTCCTACGCCCAACTCGAGAACCTTTACGGGGAGGATTGGAAGACAATCGACGGGAACTGCGGGAATACGCACTATTTACTGACGGCAGACGAATCGACGGCGGAATTGATCTCGAAGAAGCTCGGCGAACAGACGATCGTCACGAAGTCGCGTTCCGGACAGACCTTTTCACTCTCGAAATCGAAGACGGAGAGTGTCGATGGTCGCCGCTTGCTGACGGCAACAGAAGTGATGGGATTGAAGGAAGGCGAGATGCTGATCATCCGTGTCATCAAACGACAAGATAAACAAAAGAAACGGATTCAGTCCTATCCCCTCTTCCTGACTGGGCGGACGGCGATGAAATACCGCTATGAATACTTAGCGGATGACTTTAATACAGAATGCTCCATCAACGATCTCGTGATTCCATGCGCACATGCCCATCTCGACTTGAATACACTCCGAATCCCGTTCCAACTCGGTCCCTCAGTTGCATCGAAGCACGTTGATGCGGATGAGGAGACATCTGATACAACAGAATGGCGTGTCTGTGAGGTCCTGCAACCGAAAATCCTCCGCTCGATCTTCGAGACGACGGAATACGACACCCTATCCATCACGGCGTTCGAGCAAGGCATCATGGATAAGACGATTCCTGTGACCGACAATCAACGTCACTTTTTGAAGACGATCATCAGCAAACGACTCGAGAAACTTCGTCATGGCGTCTAAGGAGGGCATCATATGACAGAACTGACACGCACCGAACGCGTCCAGCGCGAACTCCGGGTCATCGCGACCATCATCAAGGAGAACAAGAAGCGCCTCCGTCGTGGTGAAGTATTGAATATCCAAACCCAAGATGGCTTTTTAGTCGTATTTGAGGAAGAAGACCCAGACTCAGGCGACCGAAAAACTGTTACGCTTATAGACACATTCGATTTCCGGGTCCATGTCAGCAATAATGACCTGACGGGTCCGGAACAGGTGTCATCATAGGAAAAGGGGTGGAGGCATGCAAACGAAACGAGTACTCTCCGGACTATTGATTTCCTCTGCGTTACTTTTAGTCGGTTGTAGTGAAACTGAAGACTCTAGTCATGCGAATCAAGTAAAGTTATCCAAGGTAGAAAATCTAATGGATGGAAAACAGGAAGGATTCCTACTGATTTTAAAAGAGGAAGACGGAGATATTGGCTCATATCAAAATAAACTCGATTCCATAGCAAAAAAAAATGAAGTACCTATTCACATCTATAATACTTTTCAGCCTGATGCTAAAAAAATAGTAAATCGTGCGAACTTTGCGTATACCTCGACTCTAAAGGGCGAGAGTTTGTACTATATGTCTAAAGGTAAGGTTAAAGATACGCTAAACGTCAATCGCCTGACCGATGAAACCTTTACTGATACAGTTAATGAGTTTGTAGCTAATAATAAATAGGATGAAACGGAGGTCTGGATAGATATGTCTGATGCTCAGGTTATCCAGAAACTTACCGAATTCGAACGACTTTTTAACTTAAATAATTTAGTCAACGATGCTTTGCGAACTGTGGGATGGATTTTTGTCAGAGGGCTTTCTTTGTTGATCGATTCACTCGAAAGTCTTACAGATGATATTTTGATGATCAAAACATTTTTTAATAATTCTCAAGTGGTTGAATTCGTTCAGACGATTCAACCTTTTTTGTATGTACTATTAGCCGCTAGCTTTGTTTTTACAGGCTATCTCATCATTTTTCAAAAGAAATTCGATCGAGAAGGGCTTCTTATCAATATTTTCATTTCACTGATGATTTTAGGACTACTCTCACCTACGATGAAACAACTAAATGACTTCACCGATCAAGCAGTCAATCAAGTTAAGAGTGGTAGTATATATGGCTCTGAAAAGGAAACTATATCTGAAACAATACTCAAAGAAAATTTAAACGATTTAGTAGCATACGATAAAAATGACTTTGACAACTATACAGAAAATGACGTAAAAAATAATGTTCCGACCAAATTGATCAAAGGATTACAGATTAATGAGGTGTTCGATAGCAATAAACTAGACGTATCCACTACTGGATCAAAACTTTCAAAATCATTTATCCTTTGGGACGGTAGTGAAGAAGTACTAGGCGAACTCGATCAAAGCGGACTTGATTGGAATAACCAATACTACTATCGTTATCATCCGAACTGGCTGACAATCCTCGTCACGCTCGGGGTGATGGGTTTCACCCTCTTCTCGATTGCCTACAAGCTGGCTCGACTCTCGTTCGAGTTGGCTTTTAATTATGTCTTGGCGATTTTGATAGCACCTGCTGATCTACACAGCGGACAAAAGACGAAGAAGGTCATTCAAAGCATCTTGAACACCTTTCTCGTCATCATTCTGATCTTCGTTTCGATCAAACTCTATACGATTGGAACGGCATACCTGGCCGATACACTGGACGGACTCGCTTATTTGATTGCGTTGATTGCCTTCTCTGCCGCTTTGATTGATGGACCAAACATGGTCGAACGTCTCTTCGGGATTGATGCCGGTCTGAAGCGCGGTTGGGGTGTCGCACTCGGTGCGTATGCTGTCGGGAAAGGAACAGCGAAAGTGGGCGCTCGTGTCGCCGGTCAGACGATGAAGATGACATCACGCCCTGCCACTCCCTCTGTCTCGGAAGCAGCGAGTACGAAATTGCCACCGAACCCGCCACCGAATGGCGGTACACCCGCGAGTCGTCCAGATCGTTCGCCTGAGAGTGTTCAGAATCCATCACAAGCACAAGAGCGGACATCTCGTCCAGCAGGACCAGAGAACCAACAAAGCGAGTTGGTTGAGATGCCAATGCATGGTACGGTGCAAGAGGCTCAGGCTGCAGCAGCATCACCCGAATCTGTTCCACATCGTCCGGACTCTGTCACACAATCAACACCTGTGCTGCCATCGACTTCTCAATCGACAATACCTGCTACGCAACCGAAGATGTCTAATGTGTCGTCGAATGAACAACAGGTTACTTTGCCTGATGAGCTCGAAGCACCTGAAACGCCTATGACATCTCATCAGGTCACACAGTCTCCACAGACTTCTACAGTAAATCGTAAGCCGTTAACGTCTTCAGAGGATTCGACACCATTCGACAAAACGAATACTAGTACGTCCGCTCATTCTGTAGAAACAACAGAGAATGTGTCTCCGAACGTCACATCGTCTAGCTCTTCCAGTAGCTCACCGTCAACCAGTGATTCGCAGGAGACCTCATCCGGAACGCAGCGTCAGCGAAAATCAATCTATCAGACACTCGAGACCACGACACAAAAAGAACTCAAGCATGTCGAACAAGCCCAGACACGTGTGACGCAGGAATCATCCCGAATGTACTCGACGGATGTTCCGCGTCTAGACCCGAAAAAGGAGTGAGAACATGCAACAGCGCCAATACCGGATTCCGAACGAAGTCACGACCGAACTGAAAATCAATAAGATGCTCTACCTCTATGATTTACTGTTTCTCGTCGCCTTAATCATCGTCCGGTTGATTGCCCTTCCGTTCATCCCGGACGTCTTGCATCTCCCGTTCACGTGCTTCCTCGTTGGCTTCGGACTCTTTCTCGTTATCCGACCGACGACGAATCCGGAAAAGCGGATGGTCCACGTGCTCTATTACGCACTGATCAAGAAGAAAGATACCTATACGGCGTTGGCCGACCGGAATGAATCTTCGAAAGGAGCGTGATCAGATGAGTTTATCGGAAGATACACGATTGAAAACAAGTCCTACGAACGATATCACCTGGCTCGATGAGGTTCAGTTGACGACACCACTAACACGCAAGGAGAAGCGCGTCCGAATCCCACCGTCTGTCGCCTCCATTTTGCCGATTATCGACTCAACAGCGCTCGATGTTTTCGAGATGCAGGACGGGACGTTTTGCGACATCATTCAACTGACTTCAAAGGATATTTACGGACTATCTGAGACGGAGAAGGACCATGATATCTTCTCCCTCGCCTATCTCTTGCAGGCCTATGTCCATCCATTGAAGGTCATTCCGCTCAATACACCGCTTAATCTGGAAAAACAGAAACAACGGATCGAACGACAGCTGCGACAGAATCAGATTGCTGCCTATCGTCCGTTTCTTCAAAAGAAGAAACAAGAACTGATCTACCTTGAGGAGCATCGCACGAATCGCGATTATCTCCTCTTTTTTTATGCGCCGGACGAGGCAATGCTACGGGAACGGAAGCATCAATTAACGAAACTCCTTCGGCGCAGCAACCCGATGGTCGAACTGACGATCGAGCAGAAAATCCATGTCCTGTTTCAACTGCACAACCCAAATACGAAACCGACCCAGGACGGAAAGGAGTGATGACGTCATGTGGCGTACACGTTTTCTACGAAAGCAGGATCCTGAGGCAATTAAACAACAGGACGGCTACAATCCGACATTCGTCCAAGCGATCCAGCCGCAAGGCGGACTCCGCTTCGAACCGAACTATGTCCGGACCGGTGACGGTTATCTCGCCTGCCTCCATGTCTATAAGTATCAGTCGACCGTCTATGATTTCTGGCTCGAGCCCATCCTCAACCTGCCCGGTGTCCTGACGACGCTCGACATCGGAACAGCGGACAAGCGAGAGATGATCCGGACGATCAATAAGTCGATGGCCGAGCAGAACACCCGCTTCGAGAACGCGAAGGACAACGTCGACCGGATCGATGCGCGCGAGACGTATAAAGAACTGAACGAACTCTATGAACAGATTACGCAAGGCGAGACGATGAAGTACTTGCATCTCCGACTCTACGTCAAAGCGAAGACGCTTGAGGCACTTGAACGACAAGTTCAGCACGTGATGGAGGAACTCGAAGCACGGAATTTCCGCGTTGCCGTCTTCCTGAACGAACAGGAGTGGGAATGGCAGAGCCTGTTCCTGAGCTATGAGCAACAACAAAAATTACCGAACCGTCGTCGGGGGAAAGAGATTCCATCACTGTCGATCGCGGGTGGTTATCCGTTCCACTTCACGTCGCTGCAGGATCCGACCGGTACCTATTATGGAACGACAGACACGAACGGGAGCGTCATCTTTGATCTGTTCCATAAGGATAAACAACGGAAGTTCTATAATGCCTTGATGATCGGGAAGATGGGCTCCGGGAAGTCAACGCTGCTCAAGAAGACCGTCCTCGACCAAGCGATTAAAGGCAATCACGTCCGCATCTTGGACGTGACCGGTGAGTTCTCCGACCTCGTACGACAACTGGGTGGGAAAGAAATCGCACTCGACGGCTCCGCCGGACGGATCAATCCGCTCCATGTCTATAAGACAGTCACACATGCCGATGGATCCGCGGACGAACCCCTCTCGTTCATGCAACACCTGTCGAAGATTGCCGTCTTCTATCACTACATCAATCCGGCAGCCACGCAGGAAGAAGCGAACGAGTTCGAGATTCTGCTCCGTCAGCTCTACCTTGAGAAAGGGCTCTGGAACGAGGACGGTGACGCGCCGATCACGACGCATCCGGCGAACACCTATCCCGTCTTCTCCGATTTTTTGACGCTCGTCCGCTCTGAATTGTATGTGGACGCTGCACGGACGACGATCCGCGAGACGATCAGTACGAACCGTGTCAGACGGCTCGAGAACATCGAGCTCGCGATCACTAACCTCGTCCATAACTACGGCAACATCTTCGATGGACATTCCTCGATCGAGCGATTCGACGAGGAAGAGATTGTATCGTTTCCACTACGTAATCTGACGAATCTGAAGGACGAGATCTTTCAAGCACAGGTCTTCAACCTGATGAACATGCTCTGGGACGGGATGATCCTCAACGGTGCCGGACAACTCCGCAGCTACAACCAGGGGGAGCTATTGATCGAGGATGCCTTTAAGTATTTGATTGTCATCGATGAGGCACATCATCTGATCAATACACGTGACATCGCACAACCCGCGATTCTATACCTGCAACAATTCATGCGCGAAGCGCGGAAATACTTCGGCGGCATCTTCTTCGCCTCGCACTTGATCACGGACTTCGTCCCGACCGGTTCGAAGTCGGAGAACGCGGAGAACGTCAAGACACTGTTCCAGCTGACGCAGTATAAGTTCATCGGCGAGCAGGATGCTGAGAGCATCCCGACAATCCAGACCGTCTTCGACGGACAGTTGACCGAGAGTGAGACGCGGTTGATTCCATCGCTCGAGACCGGACGCATCGTCCTCAGTGTCTCCGGTGTGAAGACCTTGATCTTCGATGTCGATGTCTCACCCGAGGAGCTGACTTTGTTCGGAGGTGGTGCCTGATGTGGAGTACGGTCCGGCAGTCGGCACGTGTCGCCGTCCGGATGAAATGGCGACTCCTGACCTTAAAGTATCGTCTGATTGCCCTCGGTATCGCGCTCCTTCTCCTCCTGCTCATTATCATCGTCGCAGGCATTCTCGATACGTTGACCGGGATCGAGAACGATCAGGCGACGGAGACACCGATCGCTTACTCGGACACCAGCTTACAGGTTAGTGATGATGTCTTACAATATCGTGAGGCGATTGCGCGTGAATTAAAGAAGGAACAACTTGAGGGACAGACGAACGTTGTACTCGCCTTGATGATGCAGGAGAGCGGCGGACGTGGGAACGATCCGATGCAAGCGAGTGAATCGAAATGCGGACGGATTGGTTGTATCACCTCTCCCGATGAGAGCATTCGTTATGGGGTGAAACACTTCGCGTCGGTCTTCCGACAAGCGAACCAAGACGTCAAGTTGACGCTACAGAGTTACAACTTCGGGGGTGGCTTTATTGATTACGTCCAAGAAAACGGTGGACGCTATACGAAACAACTCGCGATCTCCTTTTCACAGATGATGTACCAACGCGTCAAGAAAAGTGGCATCTATCAGTGCCATCGTCCGAGCGCGATCGAGCATCAAGCCTGTTATGGTGACATCGAATATGTCGATGCCATCCTCCGGTATCTGACGCCGGCGGTGTTGGCGGAAGGTAAGACGGGACCGATTAAAGGGAAACTCCATGCACCCCTCGACATCTCGTTGCAGATGACGTCGGGATTCGGATCACGGATCGTTTTCGGAAAGACGGACGTTCATACGGGCATCGATTTTAGTTGTGATGATACCGATACCGTCCACGCCGTCCGCTCCGGTACCGTCACGTATAGCGGCTTACGCGGCCCTTACGGACAACTCATTCAGATCAAACAAGGGGAATGGATCACCGCCTACGCCCACCTTTCCGCACGTCAGGTTAAGACGGGTCAGAAGATTGAAGCCGGGCAAGCCATCGGGATGTGCGGTTCGACCGGACGTTCGACTGGGAACCATCTCCACATCGAATTCAAGACGAGTGATTGGTCCGGACACATTGATCCGGCACCACTCTTTTCGCTATAAGGAGGGATGCAACATGGCATTGACGAGTCGTCATCTTCTAGGACTCGTGCTGTTCTGTCTGTTACTGTCGATCAGTGCTAACGTCTACCAATACCGTTCGTCGGCATCAGATGGACTACACATGACTTTAGAAAAACACACAAAGGATTCGTCACCAGAAATGATTGTACCAGACTCAACTATCGTCACTGACGCAGAGGAGCCAGAGCAGCAGTCGTCCATTTCTAAGAACGCAGAACGCTTCATCTCGTTCGCCTTCACATGGGAAGACGGGACCTATCCGACACGCAAACGTCAAGCCGATCAGTATATGTCGGAGTCCCTCAAACGGACGTTGTTCGCAAGTAGCGGAAGCGATGGCAAGTTCACCGCCTCCGTCGCTGACATCGAAGTCTTTCTGAACCGTGACGATCCGGAGCATTGCCTTGTCCGCTTCAAACGGACGTTGACGATCGATTCCAACGGCTATGCAGAGACATCCGATGAGCTGGTCGAACTGACGTTTACGAACCAAGACAGTCGTTACATCGTCGACCAAATGAAGAGTCTCAAGTCGTCAGGGGGTGTTTAAATGCAGACAGGAAAACGAAAGACGTTGACCCGTGACTGGTCGCGCTTGTATCTCGGAACAGGGATGTTTTTCTTAATAGGCTTTCTATTTTTCGGTTTCTCTTCCCTCTTCTTTGCTGAGGAACAACCGATCAATGCAACACCAATCGGTGAAGAAAAACGGTTGACGAATGGACAGACCGTCACGCTTCTCAACTGGTCTTATGATGAAAAGCGGAAACAGATGCGTGTCCGCCTCCAGTTCGACCAACCCCAGGAATACGCGACGAAACTGGTCACTCGTGTCGCCTACAAGGAACGACCGACGGATGAGCAGCGCGTCCGAGTCGTCTATCACCAGGACGAGCACTATGTTTTCGAAATCGAAGATGTACCGCGCGACTTTGATCAGCTAGCCCTCCGCTTGTATGTCATTAAGCCTCAACAGTCACTCGAAAAACTGACGGCTTCGAAACGAGAAGACGCACTCGTCGAATCACTCTATATGGATCAACGACGTGTCTTAAGGACGTCACTTTCTACGCAACAAGCGAACGATTATGCGCAACTTTTTCTCACTGATGAGCAAGCGCAAAGTCAAAAACGGATCAAGAAGATGAAGCGCGAACAGACGGAACAAGCTTCTCTCATCCAACAGATCGAACAGGATATCGAGACGAAACAAGACACATTACCTGACCTGACACTCGATGAACAAGTCGAACGTGAGGATGAAATCTTCAATCTGAAGCAAGACAAAGAAGACGTACTGTTAAGACAAACGGATTTGAAAAAACAACTCACACAAGAAGAAAAAAGACAGGATCAGCTGCGCATTAAAGCACGTGAACTGAAATGGTAAGGTGGCACACACCGTGCCAAAATGACCTTTTTAGTGGCACACGGTGTGACCTTTTCGCGATTTTGATGATATCAGGGAAACACTAGGCTCCGCCTAGGCTAGCACGCTATGTGATAGCAGTTTCCCCTTATGCTCTTTTTCACGATTTTGAACCTTTTGTGGTTTTTAAGCTTTTAAAAACCCCATGCACATTTAGCAATTCTATCAACATTCATCAACGCTTAACTCGAGTCAGTTACGTCACTTCTTTCAATCCTTTTCATTACATGTTGCTGCATCTTCGAGCAGATATTTTTCAGAAGTTCGACGATCAAGGAGACGCTCACGGCTTCTCCGAGTGCATAGATCTGTTCGATAAACGATTGCATGTTGATCCCTCCATTCCTCGTATGAGTGGTATCACTTTTCTCACTTCTAATGACAGGAGGAATGGATCAATTGTTCGGAAATCTTTTCATTTTTTTAGAACGCCGAGACTTACTTTCCTAAAGGAAGGAGGAAGACAGATGAATCTCTTGATTCGCGACATCGACCCCGTCCTCGTCAAACAACTCGACGAACAGGCGGAGAAACAGAGGTGTTCCCGACAAGAATTATTGAAAGGATTACTGACTACCTGGTGCGCGGACGGCGTCCAGTCGACACAAATCGAGCGACTCGAACGACAGCTTGAAGCGAACACGTTACACCTCAAGCGGAGTGCAACCGAACTCGAACAATTGACCAAACTCTTCCGTGAGGTGATGCAGGATGACTAACGTTCCCGGCGTTATCATCAAGTCGAAGTTCAAACTCCCTCAAGCATCCCGACGAGCACGTCGCTATACGACGTATCTCAGTTACATTGATCGACCGGAGACAAAAGCACGGTCGCATCAATTCGAGAATTACCATGACTACATGGAGGATGAACTGAAATCGAGCGGTCTGTTCACGGCGACGCAAGACCGATTGAACGCGACCGAACGAGAACAACTACGTGAAATCTTCCGACGGGCGCAAGAGAACGGCAGCATCCTCTGGCAGGACGTGATCTCATTCGACGAGGCTTGGTTACAGGAAGTCGGCGTCAAAGAAAATCGTTATATCGATGAACAACGTTTGATGCAGGCGACACGGAACGCGACCGCGCTGATGATCGAAAAGGAACAGATGTTGCACGCGACATGGACTGCTGCGATTCATTACAACACGGATAACATCCACGTCCATGTCGCGACAGTCGAGACGATACATCCACGCGAACGCGGTAAACGGAAACCGAAAACAATCGAGAAGATGAAGGCGCAAGTCGTCCATACGCTTGCCGACCGGACACGTGAACAAGAGAAACTGAATACCTTCATCCGGGAAGAAGTGCTCGCCCACAAACGAAATCGTTCGACGACGTCCGCTTCGAATCGAATCTTGCACCCGGAACTCATTCGGCAGTACAAAACGATTCAGAAACAATTACCGGACGACAAGCGGCAGTGGTATTACAACATGAACGGCATGCACGAACTGCGTCCTTCACTCAATCAATTGACTGACATGTATCTTGCGACCTACTTCGAGAAAGAGCACAGCGAGTTTAAACAACAACTCGATACCGAGGTCGCATTCTACGAGCGGAGTTATGGATCGGCATCCCAAGCATCGGCTTATCGAAAGACGAAAGAACAGGATCTCTACACACGGATGGGAAATGCCGTCCTGTCCGAGATGCGTGAGTCGTCCAAGCCACCTCAGAAGCTTGCGAAGAACGCTGCATCCTCACCCAAACAAAGAATCCGATCAGCGTTTCAACGTGAACGGATCATGCAAGAGACGCTCTATCTAATCGGACGACACATGAACAATGAATGGGAACACATACAAAACCAAAAGGCGTTTGAAGCTCTTCAGCAGGAAATCGAGCAAGATCGATAAAAGAAAAAGTCACCCTTTTAATAGAAGGATGACGGGCAACAATTTTTTTAGCGACGATTCATTTGGATTGCATAATCATTTAATCGACGGAATTCTTCATTGTACATTCGGTTCAATCTTGATTTGGAAAGTTTATAAAGAATGGCATAAGCCCACTTCGGTGTCTCTACTAACAAATCAATTTGTAACTCTGTTTGATTCTGTTTCGATTGCAATTGGTATTGACCAATCGTCGTTCCTATTTCGTTTGAAGTTCTGACATCAATGAAGGACGGTGCCTCAAGTTTCTCAACCCAAGCATCAGCGGAATACCTTTTTCCACGATGCTCTTGGATAACTTGAAGTTTCTGACCAGCGTATAAGTATTGCAATGGTTCTCCTTCTGCGTAGATATGATCCTTAGTCATATTGCTCCAGCTAAGAATATGTTCATTCTTCGTCAGGTAATCGTATACCTCTTCACTGGAGGCATCAATCACTTGAACAGATTTGTAAAAATGAATTTTTGACATGTTTGTACCTCGCCTTAACTAATTTATATATTAATCATAACATTCGAACAGAGTCCTGTTTCTTTGGCAGTCGTTTTTACAATTGATGATTATAGAAAGGAGAATACAGATGGAGGAAACAAAGCAAATCCGGATCCGGATGAGTGCCATGACCGCTGAATTTTTAGAGGAGTATCGCGAGCGGGAACGACTGTCCGGGCTTGGTCCGGCAATCGATCACATCATCCGTGACTATCAAGAGATGATCAAGAAGCAATGGGATTTGAACTATATCAGTCGTTCCGTATCAAAACAGATTGAACAAGAGTTGACCACGTTCTGGGAAGAACAAATCACAAAGAGTCTCTCTCCGTTACGAAAGAGCGTTCAACAGACAGACCTTCAAACACAGGTATTGATTGAACTGGTGCAAGCCTTAATGCAGACGGAAAGCATCGAGGATATCATCCCGACGACCGAATACCGTCCCTCGTTCCTCGAGACAGCGGAGACGGCCGTCAAATCACGGATCGACCAACGAAAGCAGCATAAACACTCGGATGAAGAAAGGATGATCCACAAATGAGACGACTAGAAGCCTTCACACTCGCGACATTTCTCGAATTGCATCCGACCCACGTCACCGTCATGGTTCATCAAGCGCATTATGATATTCCGGTTTCTCAGGATGAACGAGCGTTCCTTCAGCTCTTGCAGGAAGAACCTTTGTTGTTGCTACCGGTATCACGTGATCGTCGTCATCCACTACTGGATCGACTCGCTGCCGATCCGATTGTTCTGCAGGAACTAGAAGATTTCGAAGGTGCTGCCGATTCGTCCGTTTCGTCGGAAGGAGCGTGAGACTCGTGGGATACAAGAAAAAAACACGTGAGGATTATCAGAAGGAAGTACAAGCCTTGACCGACAAGATGGAGACGCAGCTCGCTTCTCACTTCGTCAGTCAGGAGAGCATCAAGGAACATCTCGACTTCATGAGCCGGTTCCATCGCTACTCGACTCGGAACATGCTATTGATCGAGGAACAGTTCCAAGGCGCGCGTGCCGTCGGTTCTTATGCGTACTGGGAGAAGCATGGCGTCCAGGTCCAAAAAGGCGAGAAAGGAATCAAAATTTTCGTCCCCTCCCCTGTTACCTTCATTAAGCGAGATACGGATTGGGTGGCATGGAAAGACGCGACGAAGACAGAGCAAAAGCGCGCAAAGGAAGGTGCTCTTCCGACACGGAAAGCGATGTACTATAAAATTGGTCACGTCTTCGAATACACGCAGACCGATGCCCGTGAGAAGGGACTCGAAGTCTCCGAGCTGTTTGCTTCGTATCATCGGAACGGTTCAATTCGTGAAGCAGAATCATTTCGCCGTGCGTTGAACGGGATTGCTGAGACACAAGACGTGAAATTACTCGATCAGCCGTTGAACGAACTCGGTACCGCGAAAGGATGCTTTTATCCAGAACCCAACGCGATCGCCTTGAACCCGCGGAACTCGGACATTGAAAACGTTACCGTCCTGATCCATGAACTCGCGCATGCGAATTTGCATAACACAGAACGAAACGAAGAGCGTGGAATCGAGTTGAATCCGCACGAGAAGGAATTTCAAGCGGAGATGGTCGCCTATACCGTTGCGGCACATTTTGGTTTCCCGACGGATGAGTTTTCATTATCGTATCTCGCCAATTGGACGCAAGGCAGGGACTTACGCGACAAGGAAGACCTGTTGCATGAAGTCCATCAGACATCCGGTCACTTCATCCGCGAGATTCACACTTCGCTCGAGCAGGAGCAAATCTTGGAACGCGAAGCATCACCTATTAAAATGATTGAGTACATCGAACAGAAAGCACAGATCACCGAGCACGGATTACCGTTAACCGAACGATTGGAGCAAATCATGCAACATTCATCGGAGGACGTCGAAGCTTACCTGACGAATATCGCCAAGCAGGACACGCAGCAAGATTTTTCAGCATTCAAGGAGCCAATGATGCTCGTCCATGGCGCGACAGACTTCTTCGAACCGTTCGCGAAAGCCAACGACCGCGACTTCGACGAACATGAGACGATTGCCTACACGTTGGTCATTCCTGGAGAAGAACCGATCAGTCAACACTTCCGCGTCCTCGATGATGCGATGGGACCGTACCATCACATCCTGAACACAGAAGTAGTCAGTAAGGAGACTGAACAAGTCCTCGAAAAGGCATGGTACGACGAAATGATTTCGACCGAAGATCGCGACTTAGAAAAAGTCCGACAGATCGTAACGCGTCACTTCAATGTACCGGAACAGGATTTCCGTAGCCGTTAAAATGATGTCCTCTCCTCTTTTAAAATCAAGTACTATAAAAAAGTAGGATAAAACTGACAATACAGACAAGACGGAGGATTGACCATGACTAACAATCAAGCAATTGCTTATGCTGTTATCGCAATGGAGCAACTCGGCTATACACGTGAACAAATCGAAAAGGTCCAAGCGAGGATGTTGTCTGAGATGGACTGGACAGATGAAAAAACAGCAGAAAAGAAAGCAAACGCAATCTTAAACGGATAAAATTGAAGATGAAGAGCCACAGTGCCTAAACTTAGGAGTACTGTGGCTTAGTTTTATAGAGTTGTTTTTTTAGATATAGAGATTTCTAAAATTCAGCTTATCACTTCATAAAAGGAAGACTGTAAACTAATTCTGAAATACCAGTAACGATTGTTATTAAATCTGCATAGCCAGTTAATGTACTTGAAGCCTTTAAGGAAGCTAGATAAGAACGTATTCTACCTTTTTTGGGCTCTGATTTCATCACTTCTTCACGAATTCCCTCTACTAGCTCTGAAACCTCTTGTTTTTCATTCCTCTGATCTTCACCATAAAACAGTTCTGTTTTCTGAAGTAATTCAGTTAACAAACAATCTAGTTGAATTGCTGATTCTTTTTCAATCGTTTTATTTACATTCATGATAAACTCATTATTGCTACCAAAGGCAGCTTGAATATGGTTATCAGATCCGTATACTGTTATGTTCTGGTTCTGCTGATGTCGATCACTCATATAATCTTTCAACCTTTCTGCTGCATTTGAAGCATCCATTAAACTTACGAATACATCTCTTCCTTCATGATACAATCTTTCAATCATTAGAAAATTTGAATCTTGAAAGTTTGCGCCACTCCATCGATCAACAATGTCATGATATACCGTGCCAAATTGATGATTACTTAATATTGATATTCTACCGATATTGTTCAAAAGATTTACATCTCTTACAAAAATTGAATCAGCATTTATACTTTTTATAATTACGTTCAAATCACTTATAAACGTATTTAGTTTCCTTGTTGCTCTTTCGTACATTGCTCTGAGGTTGAATGGCACTGTTTGATAGTAATTATTTTGTTTTAGCTCACATATTGTCTTATCAAATAGACTTAATGTTTCCTCAGAAAAAACAACCCATTTTTCTAAATCTTCAATAATATCTGCTAAAGTTTGGTCACTGTATTCAGAAGATCCTCCAAAAATACTTTGCGCCATAAATATACCTCTTTTTCCCTTATCTTTTTCTTCGTGTCTTAAAATTAATTTATCTACACGATCATTACATATATATCTATCATCGTCCCAGCCTTCGTATCTAACTCCTTACTAATTCTTATACGATCAACCATATACAACATATTCATATCTTCTTTTCCCGCCTAATCTCTCACACTTTAAGCCATGATTATATTCATATCCATTTCTTAATAGAACATCTAAGCTATACGCTTTAATCTCTCTATATCGTCTCTCTCTCTTATAGAATGGAATACATTCAAGATGCTCCAGGTATTTATATTTTGCATACTCAACATCAAGCCCACGGTTAACTAACAAGATATATCCAGCACGTTTGCCACCTGACATGGCAATGTTGTAAGCTGCTTTAATCATTACATGATTCGTTTTAAGCCTTAGTTCATCTAACTTCTTGCTAACTGGTGGATACAATAACCTTGCGATCTCGTTTAACTCTTTCAATTGCTGGTCAGTCATTTCCTCATCACTATACATCTTGTATAGTCTTAGATACTCTAATTCGTATTCAGATAACCACCCGATGCGATCCGGCATAACAACACCTCCGATTTAAGAATCTATATTTAAAAGAAATTATGAACACCTTCAGAATCCTCATTCAAGTTCAATCTTCTTCTCCCCTAGATCTTTTCCTGATAATCCTTGAGTTGCTTTCAAGGTGACGACTGCCTTCGGGTCCTCGATATCATAAGCCATAATCCCTTTTGCAGTACCACCCGGTTTGATATCATCCAGCTGATGCTCTAAATAAGAAGCATACTTCTCTTCTTGTGGCGTCATCCCTACCTCTAACTTATTGATTGTATCTGTTCCTTCCTGTGTCGCTTCAAAGCAAGCAATCCAAACATTCATCCCATTGAGTGGCTTCTTACTGTCATTGGTCGTCTCATATGTGAAAACGAGTTGTGGTTTTTCGCGGAAATACTCTTTACTCGGCTCAAGTACTTCTGTCGAAAGAATCTTGACGGTCGCCATGTCGATTTTCAGAGTATCATCTTTGAAATAGACATCTTCTTTTTTCGTTTCCGCCACCTCGACCTTTTCAGTCGGATTCGCTGCTTTTTTCGGTGGATCTTCTATCGTCTCTTGTGTGCCGCATCCAACGAGTGATAACCCTAACCCAACGATGACGACCGCTTGTCCTAACTTATTCATCTGCTTCAGCTCATTTCTTTTTTAGTCTTCCCATAGTTCTTCCATCAACTCATCGATTTCGTCTGACAGTCGCTGCCGTTCTTGGTCATCTTTCTCGATATGACCATACTCATCCATCCAGATGACATCGCCCGACTCGACCGTCATCGGAAAATGAGAAATCAATATATCACGCATCCCATCATCGAACTCAACGACGACCCACTTCCCCTCAATCCGGTCGATGATTCCTTTTCGCTTCATCATTTCGCCTTCTTGATCGTGTAGGACGATCCGTTCCCTTCGAAGACGATCGTGCCGCTCTTATCCGTCCGCAGCATCGTCGCCTTCGCCCGCTTCAAATTCGTCACGACTTCCTTCGTCGGATGTCCGTAGGCATTCTTCCCGACACTGATGACGGCATACTTCGGTTTGACGTACTTAAGGAACGTCGCGCTTGTCGACGTCTTCGCTCCATGATGTCCGACCTTGAGGACGTCCGCACGCAGCGTCTTCTTCTTCGCGATCATGTCCTGTTCTGATTTCAGTTCCGCGTCTCCCGTGAACAGGAACGTGTTCTTCTTATAGGCGACATGTAGTACAGCACTCCAGTTGTTCAAATCACTCTTCGCATAGTCTTTGACCGGTCCGATGAATTGCGCCTTTACGCCTCCTTTGACCGGAAGCGAGACGCCAGCCTTTGCTGTCTTAATTGTCAGCTTCTCGCGCTTAACCGCCAACAAGAAGTCCTTATAGGCTTGCGTCGTGTGCTTGACTTTCGGTGCATAGACGCTCTTGACCTTGAACGAGTCGAGGACCTCGTCGAGTCCCCCGATGTGATCGGCATCCGGATGCGTCGAGATCAATACCTCAATATCACCGACCTTCTGTTTCTTCAGATAGACGACGAGCTCATCGCCTTTCCCTTTGTTGCCACCATCGATGACGATGTCTTCACCGCTCGGCATCTTGATGTAGATTGCGTCGCCCTGACCGACATCGATATAGTGGACCTTGATTTTCGGTGTCGCTGCCTCTGCGCCTTGCAGTGGTCCAAAGAGCAATCCAATACTTGCGAGCGCTAAACTAGCCCCCATCCATTTACGTTGCATCTTTCATCGCTCCATTCCTGATTTGTAAGTTATCTTCAGTATACAGTGAATACCAGGAGAAAGTTGGTTATATTTCCCACCCACCTATTTTTATTGATAGGTTAGTTTATATGTAAGTCCATACAAAAAAACAGACCTTAACGGGTCTGCTTGTTAAAGTGTGTCTGCATGAAGTCTGTCAATCGATCGACATCGATGAACCATGTCACATGCTCAATCGATCCTTCTACTTCTCGCACGAATCGAAGCTGGGCATCGATCAATGTTACCTTATCTGGTATCTGTTTCCCCTTCGCTTGCTCCATGACCTCAAACATCTCTACTATATTCATGTACTCCACCCCTAACCGATTTGTTAAGCACAGCATAGAATGATTTAAGAGTCTGTACGAACTACCTTAGATCAGATAAGCGAAGTGATATGTAAGATAACTGAGTCGTTACGAAACAATGCACGATTGATTTTTCACGCATAAAAAAAGAAACGACCTTTTAAGATCGTTTCTGTCATAAAAATGATCATTCTTATTACGCATATCGAATCAATAGAGATAAATAAGTACACCTACGATCAGAATGAACGGAACCAAAATCATTTTACCTGTTCGGCTCAAAAAGCTCTTCTTTTCTTTTGTAAACAAGAAATCGATCAATAAGAAAAGTCCGAATGCAATCGGTACAAGGTAGAGTAGAGGGACATTTGTAAGTGTTGCACCGAATACATCTGTCGATCCATCAAAGTTCATATGTAGTTTCTCCTTTTTAGATATCCTCGCATAAGACACATCATTCACTATCGAAGCGCTAACGACGATCTCATACGTGGACAAGCCTCTTTCCTTTAGTATGCCATTCCTTCGACTAAATCCTAACCTTTTATTTTTCTTTTTAGAATTCTGTGTAACGCTCCGTGTCTTCCGACGCAAGGAGCAGGAACGTAGAGATGCCTCGCACAAGCGATGTGCAGCTCTCGTTATCGGTCCGTCAGGAGGGCAGCGGTGCGATGAGGATGTTGCTGCGTGCAGCTTACAGCCTCACGCATGAGCTCGAAAGTCTTTATGTCGTCCGCATTACTATGGAAACATCAATCCTCTCTCCATAGAACTCCGTCCATTCACTCACTTCTTCGCTCATCCATGCATTGCAAAAACTCCTTCAATTCTGCCATAAAATATTTTTCCCAAAATATAACTTTGTATACAATTGTAAATTACATAAAATCGTTATATTATAAAAGGTAATAAAGTATTGTGAACGTATGAAGAGTAGAAATGCTTGTATCTGGAAAAGTATATTTATTTGCAACAATCCATGATGAGAAAATGAATTGGCACAACCCAGTTCCTGCTTATGGAGAAGTTCTTATTGAAGATGGCGAAGATATTCAAACTGTAGTTGATACGTATGAAACTGCATTTGAGAATCAAACGATCTCACCTATCATGGGGAGACACGATGAACTCGAACTAGAAGAAGGATTTGTTGAGGAAGAAGCCGCTCAATAAGAACACTTAAACTTTATTTAAATTATCCTTATCAAGGGAGGATGCTTTATGGGTAAATTTAAATGGATTGGTGTTTTAGTAGTATTGGTTGTTCTAGTTTTTGTGTTTGATCCGTTTCGTGGGGAACCACCAAACCCCAAAGTAGAAGCACAAGGAAAAGATATTCCAACGGTCCAAGGATCATTTTGTTGGGATGGTCTATTACGCAACCAATGTGTCGATAAAGTGTATGTCGACGGACTCGATATGACGAAAAAAAGCAAACCAACTGTAGTATCCTCTAATAAAAAAATTGATATTGCTTTTGAAAATGAACCGGATTCTATTGAAATCGTTCGTTGGACAGATAAGCAAGATGCTGAAAAGGTTACTTTAACTGATGATGCCATTACTGCACCGAAAGAAAAAGGAACATATGCATACGAAATTAACGCAAAGTGGTCCAATGGTGACGGACAATTCGCTTTCCTAGTTAAAGTAGACTAACTCCCCTCCCTTTTTTCCTCACACTTCCTCTTCTACCAACAGTCATTTGACTGTTGGTTTTTTATTTTATTAGAGATGTATTTCAAAATGGTATTTTTATTTTTTGAACGCTCCGTGTCCTCCGTCGCAAGGAACAGGAACGTAGAGATGCCTCGCGCAGGCGAGTCGCAGCTCTCGTTATCGGTCCGGCAGGAGGGCAGCGGTGCGATGAGGATGTCGCTGCGTGCAGTCTACAGCCTCACGCATGAGCCCGAAAACTCTTTTGTTTTCTACATGACTCTAGAAAGACTAGACAGCAACATCTACGTCATCATCAATCTATCTAAATCAGCTATCCGTCTATAGAAGACCTCCATCCATTCAATCACTTCTAAACTTACGATCATCTCACGAAAGGCACTCCCCTCTATAGAAAAGACGATGTACACCTTCCAGCCTGCAGTGGATCCGTCCACTGCAGGCGTCTCACTGCCTTTGGATTTGGAACAAATCCATTCCATATTCGATCGTGCTTTCTTCAAAGAAAAACGACGTCGTTTTTCGTCCATGCCCTCGTGCGCAGATAGGACGGGGTTATCCCGTCCGTCTACGCTATTCCTTTACAGCACACCTTGCGCTTTCAGGCTGACGTATTCTTCTCCGGCACCGACGATGATATGGTCGAGAAGCTGAATACCGACGATACGTCCGACCTCGACGAGCCGTTCTGTCACCTCGATGTCCTCCCGTGACGGATGCGGGTCACCGCTCGGGTGCTGATGGCTGACAATGAGTGACGTCGCATTGTTGAGGATGGCGGACTTGAAGATTTCTCGAGGATGGACGACGCTCGAGTTGATGCTCCCGACGTGTGCCCGATGGACGGCGATGACGCGATTCTTCGTATTGAGCAGGATGACGAGGAACACTTCCCGGTCATCGTCCTGGATGAAGCGTTTCGCGACACAGAACGCGTCCTCGGGTGACGTGATGTGCGTCGTCTCGAGCGCGACGTCCGGTTCACGGACCTCTTGGCGGATACGGGTGATTTCAACGAGTGTAGTCAGTTCCATTGAAAAGCTCCTTTCGCGAGTGGGATGCAGTCCGACACGGTGCCGTCCTGTTGACGGGAACGCAGCGAGCGTCGCGAGACGGCGCAAGGGTGACCGCAGGGAAAGATCAAAAAAAGCGGACAGCGTACCGAGACGAAGGATTCCGGAGCCCGCGAGCGAAAAGCGTGCTTTGAGCCAAAACGCAGAGGAAGACGAGGAACGGCAGCGGCTTTTTTTGATGGCCCTTGCGCCGATGAGGAGCGAGCTAGAGTACGGAAACAGGACGGCTTGCGGTCCCTTTCCATCAGACAGAGCGGTACCGCTCTGTTCCATGCCTTACCTACAAAAAGCGAAGAGCATTGAAAATGCCCTTCGCTTCCTCATTCCAAAACAATTGTTGCTGTCATTTGACTGCTTTACGTTTTAAAAATCGTTTGATTCCTCTGACCGCATAACGATGATCCAATTCGCCTGTCAAACCGGCGACAGTCACCGTTCCAACCATGCCAACGCCTTCCACCCGAATCGGAATGGAACCCCCGACTGCTTGATAGCGATCCGGTGCCAAAAGGGAATGCTCAGTATGTGTTGCACCGGTTTCCTTGAACCGTGCCTCGATGAAAGCCGAACTTTTTTGATAATGATCGACGACACGTTTCTTACGATATAACCAGTAGTGGTTCTCTTCCGTCGTTCCTTCCATCAAATGAGTAAAGAGCGGTACGCGGTTCTTCTCAATATGGATTGCCACGTCCACGTCATCTTCTTGAGCTAACGCGATGATACCAAGACCCATTTCTAGTGCATCCTGATGATTAAAACGATCGAGTACTAATTCATTTTCTTGTTCCGTAAATTGTTGAGTTGTCATGATAAGTTACTCCTTTAACTGATAATTTTAGTTTGATGTTTTAACTTTGCTACTTAATACAGAAAGTAGAAAGGCGATGAATGCCATGATTGCTCCGACCCACGCGGTATCCAGGTAATCTCCTTTGGAGATGACAACGCTACCCAGGGTCGATCCCAGGGCGATGCCAACATTGAAGCCAGCAATGTTGAGAGCAGACGCCATGCTTTTCGCCGCTGGTACGTAACGATCAGCCAATGCGACGATGTGTGTCTGGACACCAGCTGACATCATGAAGGCGACCAGTCCAAGTAAGGCAATCGCGATGAATGAACCTGCCTGAGATGGAAGGAGTAGGAGCTGCAACAATAAAATAATCGCTTGCGCGAGAAAAATCAGTCGAAGTGATCGTACCGGTTGACGATCCGCCAGCTTTCCACCAACCATATTCCCGATGGCAACAAACACACCATAGACGAGGAGGAGCCATGTGATGCTTTGATCGGCATGTCCACTGATAGTCGTCAGAATCGGTGAGAGATACGTGAACAAGACGAAGGTCGCACCGAATCCGAAAATCGTCATCGCGAGACCGAGCAAGATCTGTGATTGTTTCAAGAGTGCGACGATGTCATGAATGGTCGTACGCTGTAGTTCTGTCTCTGTCGACTTCGGTACGAATCGCGCAATCGTAAACAATCCAATGACACCGAGAAGCGCGACGACACCGAAAGTCGCTCTCCAGCCAATGTGTTGTCCGATGAACGTCCCCATCGGTACGCCAAGTACCGTCGCAACCGTCAAGCCGGTGAACATGATCGAGACTGCGCTACCTTGTTTTCCTGACGGGACAATACTGGTCGCGACGACCGTCGCAATCGCAAAGAACAGTCCGTGTGCGATGGCTGTGATGATACGCGAGAATAAAACTGCTTCATACGAAGTGACGAACAATGCAGCTGCGTTCCCAATCGTAAAGACAATCATCAGTCCGAGTAAAAGCTTCTTCTTGTTCACGCGACTGAATACTGCAGCTAAAAGTGGTGTTCCGATCGCGAGTGCCAGTGCATATCCGGAAATCAAGGAACCGGCTTTCGTCAACGAGATGTCTAAGTCGGATGCGACAGTCGGTAACAGACCGACGATGACAAATTCCGTCGTTCCGATCGCGAACGCACTGATGGCAAGGGCGATGAGTGCTTGATACATATTTCGATTCATGATAATCCTCCTTTTATTGAATGAAGGAGGTGATCTTTTCACTATAACGTTGCAATACATGGCTGAATCGAGGATCTTGCTTTTTCGAAAGACGTGTCGCCGGACCGGAGATGGCGAGCGCAGCAACTACCGCTCCCTCTTTCAAGATCGGCACGGCAAGGCAACGAATTCCTTCTTCTGCTTCCTCATCATCAATCGCGACCCCTTTTTGTCGAATCGCCTTCAGATGATAGCGCAACAGCTGTTGATCGACGAAGGTGCGATCCGTCCGAGCTTGAAGTTCGAGGTTTGCCAAAATAGACCGTAAACGATTTTCCTCAAGAAACGCTAAGATGACTTTTCCGAGAGCACTTTGATGGGCGAGGAACCGGTCACCGACTTGTGTGTGACTACGATTCGTATATCTGCCGTCAACGACCTGCGTATTGATGACTTCCGTCCCTTGCAAAATGGCGACATAGACTGTCTCTCCTAGTTCCTTGCTTAACTCGTGTAGTGGAGGGACCATGTTCCAGTTTTCGACCGTATCCAGCTTGGGACCGACTTGCCCGACAGATTCCGTGATGGCATACTCTTTGCCCATTTTCTCGACATAACCCATCATCTCTAGTGTCGCAAGCAGACGGAATACTGTCGTCTTGTTCAATTGCGATGTCTGGATCAATCGCGACATCGACATCGGTCCATTCGCGCGAAGAAGATCTAATAATTGAAGACCTTTCTTCAATGTGCTTACTTCGTATTGCATTTGATCACCTCATGTCGTTTATCTTAAGGAGCATAAGAGCTTGTTTCAAAAAAAGTTGAATTTGTTTCATTATTTGAAACAAGTTGCCCATTCATATCGTTTTTTTCTAAAAAAAATGAATCACCTATCATGGTGATCCATTTTTTCGGTACAACTCAACGTATTCTTCGATCCTTTAGTTTTTACATCAACGCCAACTATTCATTTTAGGAAGAGGCGACTTCTTCACCTGTCATATCAATATGCCCTTCTCCCCATGCACACATTGCGTCGAGGATCGGACGTAATGACCATCCATATTCCGATAAAGAATAAATCACCTTTGGCGGGACTTGTTCATATACCGTTCGAATGATGACACCATCCTCTTCAAGTTCTCTCAACTGTTGTGTCAACATTTTTTGCGTGATGTTCGGCATGAGTTTTTTCAATTCGCTTGTCCGGCGTTCTCCTTTGATGAGATGACACATGATGACCACTTTCCATTTGCCTCCAATGACTTGTAAGGTAGCTTCTACCGGTATATTATACGCCATTCTATTTCTCCCTTTCTGTCCGTGAAAAGTTGAAAGATAGGTACTTTTTTGTGCCTATCGCACTTTAAAGTGCGTACTTCTCATTCATATTTATTGGGTTTATGATAACAATTGTCAACGGAAAGTACAACACCATTCAGTCTATTAAAACTTTTTGAATGAGTAGGGTACTTTTTTGTGCCTATCGCACTTAAAAGTACGTACTTCCGATTATTGAACCATCGATTTATGATAAACATGTACTTTTGTTAGACGCTTCGTAACTACAACGGGCCCAGTAGGAAGTGATCGTCCTATCCTAATCGATGGTTTAAAACTTATTTAGTCTAATATGAACAATTACTCATCAGGAGGAATTATTATGAATCAACTTAACTCTCGTGCAGAGCAACGGCAGGTTCCCAAGAACGGTGGACTTGCCCTCCTCGCACTTGCAATTAGTGCTTTTGGTATCGGTACGACGGAATTCGTTCCGGTCGGACTACTCGCAGCGATCGCCGGTGACTTAAACATCGGTATTACACTCGCTGGTCTCATCATCTCTGGTTATGCGATTGGTGTCGCAGTCGGTGCGCCGATTTTGACGGCATTAACGAACCGTATGAACCGCAAAACATTACTCATGGCATTGATGGTCGTCTTCATCGCCGGTAACATCGTCTCCGCGATATCACCAACGTTTGAACTATTGATTGTCGCCCGTTTCATCACTGCTTTCTCCCACGGTGTCTTCTTCTCAATCGGTGCGACGATTGCTGTACAGCTTGTACCGGAACATAAGAAAGCCAGTGCCATTGCCTTGATGTTCACAGGATTAACAGTTGCGACCGTCACAGGTGTGCCACTCGGGACGTTCATTGGTCAATCGTTCGGATGGCGTGCAACGTTCTTTGCCGTCGCAGCTCTCGGAATCATTTCAATCATTGCAAGCTTCTTCTTGATCCCGAAAGACTTAAAACAATCACCACCTGCTAAATTCTCTGACATGTTCAAACTCTTAACGAATGGACGTCTTATGCTCGGTTTCTTAATCACAGCTCTTGGTTATGGCGGAACGTTCGTCGCGTTCACATATTTAACACCGATCATGCAGGACGTCACGAAAATCAGCCCGAGCTTGATCAGTATCATTCTCCTCGTCTACGGAATCGCGGTTGCGATCGGGAACGCCGTTGGTGGAAAGCTTGCGAATGGTAATCCGATCAAAGCATTGTTCTATATGTTCATCGTCCATGCCATCGTCATGATCGCTATGTCATTCATGATTCCGTTCAAAGTTGCCGGTATCATCGGCATCATCTTGATGGGACTTCTCGCCTTCATGAACGTACCTGGACTCCAGCTCTATATCGTCCAGTTGGCTGAAAAATACGTCCCGGCAGCAGTCGATGTCGCATCTGCCTTGAATATTGCAGCCTTCAACATCGGAATCGCACTCGGGGCAACGATCGGTGGTCTCGTCACGGATACAATCGGTCTCGTCCACACACCATGGGTTGGTGGGATTATGGTCATTCTTGCCGTCATCCTCACAGCTATTTCTCGTCGTCTTGAACATCAATAAGGAGGATTACTATGTTTAACGATCACAAAAGTTATCAGCGGATGTACCGGGAGGGCGAGCTCACGCTCGGTCTCCACGTCCCGCTCGAAAATTTTAAAATGCAGACGCCGACGCTCGACAAACAAGTGGAGCTCGCACAAAAAGCAGACCAGTATGGATTTACAGCGCTTTGGCTGCGTGATGTTTTACTAAAAGATCCATACTTCCTTGATCCGGCAGTTGGACAGATTTACGATATGCTGATTTACGGGACTCATCTCCTCAGTCAGACGAAAGATATCGCACTCGGGACGTCCGCACTCGTTTTACCACTCCGTCATCCACTACGTTCCGCGAAGGAAGTTGCGACGATTGATGCCTTGTTCCCAGAACGCTTGATTCTCGGTATCTCGTCCGGGGACCGACAAGCTGACTTCCACGGACTCGGTATCGATCACCCAAGCCGTGGCGCTCAGTTCAAAGAAGCACTTAAAGTAATGGAGCAAGCGCTCTATGAAGAATATCCAAAGATCACTTCGGAGTACGGCGATGTCGACAGTGCAACGCTCGTCCCACGTCCAAAGAAACGCATTCCGACGATGATCACTGGTTTTGCACAACAAGATATGAACTGGATTGCCCGTAACGGCGATGGCTGGATGTACTATCCACAAGGTCCGATTGAACAAGGTAGTGCGATTGATCATTGGCGTGATGCGAGTCAAGCAGCAGGAACGGATCACTTCCGCCCCTTCTCGATGCCAATGCATCTTGATTTAGCAGCCGATCCGGATGAAATGCCTACTCCAATTCGTCTTGGCTTCCGGATTGGACGTAATCGCCTGATAGAATTGTTGCAGCTTTATCGTGATCTTGGTGTCAACCATCTCTTCTTCGCCCTATTTGATGGGGAGCGCCCGGCAGACGAGGTCATCGATGAACTCGGTACCTATGTTCTACCGCACTTTCCACCATTGCGTTGAGGAGGAAATAGACATGACTTTGCATATCGTCACGGATGAAGCGACTTCATCCTATCTCCATCAAGCAGACCGGATCTTACCTTTCACCGGTCATCCGACGTGTTTTCTTTATGAAGAAGGGGAACAACATCATTTCTTTGAAGAGGTGTTTAAACACAAGCAACAAGAGAGTGTCTCCTTGGAAGAATTACGTCAGTCCCTTCATGCCTTATTTAGACAGGCACAGGCTGAAAAGACGACCGTCCTTTATCTGACTGCGAATGCTCTTCATGCCGTGAACTATCAAGAAGCGCGGAAGATTGCTGACCTGTATAATGTTGAAGCCTTCATCATCGATACCGGTACCTTGTTGTATGGTCAGGCTTTTCTAGTAGATTGTGCGGTCGGGTGGCGGAAGGAAGGATTAACAACGATTGAAATCATGGATCGATTAGAACAGACACGTTCCGCCCTACTAGAATACGTGTATGATGAAAAACATCGTTACGTATTCTCTAGGAATCAATTCACATCCGTTAATAAGCTCCCTCGTTTCTTCGAATGGACGTCTGATGTAAGACGGCTTGAGCGAGAGAAACCCGGAAAACTTTTAGCAACGAACGAAGAGAGTTATTATGGCATCAAGGTGGGGAGGGATATGTTGTGACATCCTACACACGCGCTTTGGAGTTAGCCGTTAGTTTTTTAGGAACAGCACTCGAGATGCGGATTATTCGTGCTCTGTTGCAGGCTCCTCGTAGTTTCGATCAGTTACTGTCCAATTGGACGGATTATTCTAAAGCCGAACTACTAAAAGGACTTCGTCATTTAGAAGCACGAGGCGTTATCAGACGGAAACCTGATGCTTATAGCCTGACAGCTATCGGTGAAAGTTTAGGACCTATTTTCCAGACCATAGAAGAAAATCATTTACAGCATCCGTGAGTAACGGGTGCTGTTTTAAAATATCGGGAATAGACAGGCATACGAGTAGAATTTAATGATAAGGAGTGTGTTTTCATTGCCTACATCCAACAAGGAAGTCGATAAAATTGAGTTATTCTTTGACTTGGTCTTTGTTTTTACGTTCATCCAACTTACTCTTAAACTAGAACACCATCTTGATTTTCTCACTTTCATAGAGACCGTCGTATTGATGGCATTGATTTGGTACATTTTTGAAGGGTTCATATGGTTGACGAACACGACTGAACTGACATCAAAAAATTATCGCATCTTCCTTGTGCTTGGTATGAGCGGTTTCATGTTGATTTCTGTCTCTATCCCGTTAGCGTTCACACGGGACGGATTCATCTTTGCACTCGGCTATCTGATCGTGGTCAGCACTCATGCTCTTCTATTCGTTTCTCACAGTAATGAGGATACACGTCGAGCAATCATAGGCATTGTTCCGTACAACATCATGTTCGCCATCGGACTTCTTGTCGCTTCCCTTTTTGACTCTCCAGTACGCTTAATCGCTTGGGGGTTGATCGCTATCATCGCCATTGTCGGTCCTTTACTCCAACGTAATAAAGGATCCTTTCATGTATCGCCTTCTCATTTTTTAGAGCGACATTATTTAATTCTCGTCATCGCCCTCGGTGAGACCATTGCTTCGACAGGTAGAGCGGTCATCGATGAGACGTTGACTCCGGACGTCTTGATGGCGATGCTTTTGTGTCTTGCTTTGACCGTACTTCTATGGATTTCATACGTCTCAAAAGATCAGCAACGTGAACTGGCTTTCACAAAACTCGATGATCAAAAACGAGATCAAATCGCAAAAATCAGTTTCTTCACTTCGCACTTCTTGATGTTCTTTGGTATCGTTTTGCTAGCTGTCGTGATGATCGCTGTCATTCATTCTCTATTAGCACCTCTTCATCTTCCTGAAAGACTCGTATTATTAGGCGGTATGACTTTATTTAGTAGCGGCATCGTCTACTTTAACCGATTATTCCTCTCATTTTCTTTACGACGATTCTTATTGTTTCTTGCCGTTCAACTCGTTCTTTTCTTCGTTTATGTCACACCAGCCATCCTTCTCTTATTAATAAGCTGCATCGCATACTATTTATTTATGTTCGACTTAGCCAAAACGAAAGACGTACAGGATAATCAGTAATAAAGAAAAAGATCATCCACTTCTCGTACATAACAGAATGGATGATCTTTTTCTTTACAAGCAACATATCTACACCGCTATACTAACTAAAGATTAGATAGTCAACGACCAAGGAAGGAGTACATTATGAAAATTTCTTACATAACGATTCCCCTCGCCGTTCTATTGATGGCAGGCTGCACGGATACGGAAACGACTTCGCCTACGCAGGATACGACAGAGCAAGCGACGCAGCAGAACGATTCGACGTCAAAAGAAGTAACTACAAATAAAGATATGAATCAGAGCTCGGAACAAACATACGAGGAATGGCAACGGCTTTTTTTGATGACCCTTGAGCCAACAAGGAGCGAGACAGAGTACGGAAACAGGACAGCTTGTGACTCCTTTCCATCAGACAGAGCGGTACCTCTTTGTTCCATGTTTTCAGTATGAACACTGTTTATTTGTTCATCAAAGTATACATAAAAAATATATCCGATTAATTAGATGTGAAGTGGAATATTCGAAGTAAACATATAATGCATATAATTGAGTATTCCTTCTGACTTAAAATACCTAGGTTAGGTTATTTTTCAATTCCCATTATAAAATATCAATCCAAATCTTCACGGCTGTCGCTAAAATCAGGACAGCGAGAATGACCTGGAGAATCTTCGTATTCATTTTCTTCCCGGCGATTGCGCCAAGCGGTGCTGCAATTAGACTAGCGATGACCATGATGGCCGCCGGACCCCAGTCGACTTGGCCTGTCGTGATTTTACCGACAGTTGCGCCGATCGACGAAATGAACGTGATCGCAAGCGATGAAGCAATCGTCATCCGTGTCGGGATTTTTAAGAGGACAAGCATGATCGGGACGAGTAAAAAAGCACCTGCTGCCCCGACGATTCCGGCTCCGATACCAACGATGAATGCGGATACCGCTGCGACAGTTTTATTGAACTGAACTTGATCGAGTGGAATGTCGTCAATCCCTTTTTTCGGAACGAACATCATGATCGCTGCCGTTAACGCGAGAACACCGTAGACGATATTGATTGTGTCTTCAGCCAGGATATTTGAACCATAGGCACCGATGAAGCTACCGATTAAAATCGATCCTCCCATGTAGACGATCAATGATTTATTTAAATAACCACCTTTACGGTACGCCCAGACGCCACCAATCGTCGCAAAAAAGACTTGAATCGCACTGATCCCCGCGACTTCATGGGCGGAAAATGCCGCAAAACCGAGTAGTGGCGGGATATACAATAACATCGGATATTTAATGATTGATCCGCCAATGCCTAACATTCCTGAAATGTAGGATCCGACGAATCCGATTAAGAAAATCGTCACGATAAAACCTAATTCCATCGTTTATCACTCCTTAAAAAAAGAGAGCCGTCAATCAGCTCTCTTTTCGAAATTAACCTTTTTGAATCCAGAATTTTAGGACGCTTGCTTCTTCTTCATGTTTGACGAGTTCATGACCACCCGATGTCGCCCAAGCCTGAAGATCGTTTTTTGCCCCTTTATCCGTTGCATGGACTTCAAGGATTTGACCTGATTCGAGTCCCGCGATGGCTTTTTTTGTTTTCACGATTGGCATCGGACATGCGAGTCCTTTTGCGTCGAGTACGAATTCTGATTTCATGTTGTATTCCTCCTGAATGATTTGATGTTAGATAGGAATCGGTTTAGCGCACCGCACAGCGGTTTGGACCGACTTCCATTTCCCGTTGTGTCTCGAGATCGGGGGTCTGTTTCCCCATGTTCGTTTCACGAATATCTTGATATATATTCGGTCGAAGAGGAATCTTAATCTATCGGGAGCAAATAAAAAATCTCTTTTGTTAAAGCTCTAAAAAATCATTTTTCAAGGCAAAGCGTACAAGCTCGTGTTTATGTTTTAATTGCAACTTCATCATGACACGTGCCTTATGATTCTCAACCGTTTTCGGACTGATGACAAGTTTATCGGCAATCTCAATATTCGTGTATCCTAGTACTGTCAATCGAACGATTTCTACTTCCCTTCGTGACAAGTGTCTTTTTTGTTTAGAGCCTTCTAAAAGATGTTGCAATTCTTCCTTAGGCATAGAGGTTTGATAATAGATCTTTCCAGCAAATACCCGTTTAATCGCTCTACTCAATTCAGAAATATCGCTATTTTTCGAGAGATACCCTGGTATGTGATATTCAATCGCTTTTTGGATATACACATCTTCGTCATGCATCGTCAGCAATATGATCTTCGAATGCGGTACTTCTTCATGAATTGCACGACTAGTGACATAACCATCTAATCCGCCAGGCATCGTCACGTCCAGTAAAATGACATCAGGTTGATACTTGATCGCAAGACGAATAGCCTCCCCACCTTCTTCTGCTTCCGCTATGACTTGAAGACTTTCATCTTTTTCTAATAATAATCGTAAACCATTTCGAATTAAGACATGATCATCGACAATGAGCAATCGAATGGATTCCATCACTCTAACGCTCCTTTCTTTGACCATCGAATCTGAATTTCGGTTCCCTTGTCAGGATAGCTTGACATGCTTGCAACTGCACGAATCGTTGAAGCTCGCTCTTGGATATGTTGCAAGCCGAGCCCATCCTGATGATGTGTGATGTCAAAGCCCCGCCCATCATCATGAATAATAAGCACCACTTCTTCACGAGTATCATTGAGTTTTACTTTGATCTGATTCGGATCTGCATGCTTCAGACTATTCGTAATGGCTTCTTGCACAATTCGATACAGATTGATTTCTACTATTGAATCGTAACGGGAGGTGACAACATTTGTTCGGAATGAAAAATGCACTCTCGGTTTTTGCTTTTGAAACCCTGTCACTAGACTTTCAAGAGCAACGATTAATCCAAATTGATCAAGTTCGAGTGGACGAAGTTGTTTTGAATATAACCTTAAATCGGACATGACTTTTTTCATTTCAGCAGATACTTCATCTAAATAACGCGTCGTTTTTTTATCAAATGCATATGCCCTCAAAGAATCTAACGCAATGGATAATCCAAATAATGATTGACCGACACCATCATGCAATTCCATTGCCAGACGCTTGTGTTCTTCTTCCCTGGCCGCAATCAATTGTTGTACCATTCTTTGACGCAGTTCATGTTCTTGTTGCTTTTTACGCTCGGAGAAATCACGTAAAACAAGTAGATAATATGTTTCACCATGTGTCGCATTCTGAAGAATTTTGGCTGTACTCATCTCAACGTCAACAAGCTCTCCTGAATAGGTCGGCATCTCGGATGAAAAATAAGGAGATCGTTCATGTGTAACGAGATAGCAACGCTCTTGACCAAGTTTAATATTTCTTTTTTGACAAAATGAGCAATAAGGAACCAGACCGCCTAAACGCCATCCCGTCAACTTCTCAGCAGATGGATTTAATGCAACAATCGTCCGCTTTTGATCCATAACGATGATGCCATCTTGAATTGCCTGAAAAATTTCTTGTCCAAATTGCTCGATTTCCATCAGAAAACACCTTCCTTATTAAAAACGACCATGTCTTACTAGACACAGTCGTATAATTAGTCTCATTTTACGATTGGACGACTGGTTTGTCAGCCGTTTTCCAAGCTTGATATCCACCTTTCAAGTTGTAGACATTCTCGAATCCAGCTCGCTTCATCAGACTTGTTGCGATAGATGAACGGGCACCTGATTGACATTGCATGACAATCGGTTTGTCTCTTGGAATCCTTTGCATTTCTTTTTCAAGATTTCCGAGCATCAAATGATGAGCACCTTCGATATGACCTGCTTCCCATTCCGATTGATTTCGAACATCGATCAGATAGACCGTTTCTTCATCCAATTTTTCTTGTAACTCAGTTGTATCGATTTCTGGATAATGTTCAGGGAACGACAGCTCATCCACGTCGACATACCCGATGACTCGATCAATTCCAATAGATTGAAGTGCTGTTCGGACAGCATCAACTTGATCAGGCGAAGCAATCAACAGGATATCTTGATCGTATGGCAATAACCATCCTGCCCAATTCGCAAAAGATTTATTAAACGGAATATTCAACGTACCTTTAGCATACCCCTTACGGTACAAGTTTGCAGGACGGACATCAAGAATGACGTATTTTTCTTGAAGTTCTGTTTGATGTGGTAAAGGCGTTGTTTCTCCTATGATAGCAGGTCCTACTTTGTTGACATGTTTCATCATTGCGAAATAACGCGGTGGTTCCGGTTGTCCGGATAACAGTTCCTCTACGAATCGACTTTCATCCTCGATCATGAGTGCCCAGTTATTTTGTTTCTCGTACCCGACAGTCGACATAGGAACAGCACCTAACGATTTTCCACATGCACTACCTGCTCCATGCCCTGGCCAAACTTGAAGATAATCCGGCAGATTTCGGAAACGTTCCAACGAATGAAACATCTGTGTCGCACCGTTTGTAGCCGTTCCTTCGATTCCAGCCGCTTTTTCTAACAAATCAGGACGCCCCACGTCACCTACAAAAACAAAGTCACCTGTAAAAATCCCCATCGGTACTTTTGAACCCCCACCTTCATCTGTAAGGATGAAGCTGATATGTTCTGGTGTATGACCCGGCGTATGCACGACATCGAATCGAACATTCCCAACATAAAACTGATCTCCGTCTTTGAGTAGTACTGCTTTCTTTTTTGTTTCGTACTGATAGGACCAGTCTGTTCCACCTTCGTTTGATAGATACAATTGAACATCTTGTTGTCCCAATTCCCGTGCTCCTGAAACGAAATCAGCATGGATATGTGTTTCAGTTGCTGCTGTAATCTTTAGTCCTTCTGCTTTAGCAATTTCATGATACTGGTGAACATCTCTTGCCGGATCAATCACGATGGCTTCACCTGTTTTTTGGCAACCAACTATATAAGAAAATTGAGCTAAATTCGAATCAAAACATGAACGGAAAAACATGATTCCTCATCCCCTTTTCTTTCGATTCAACATGATCGTCTCTAACAAACTTTCGACATACAAGAACATGTCTTTCCAGATCGGATGGGTTAACAAACGCCAGATCCGCCGTAACGACAGCTTTTGCTTTTTATTTTTCTTAGCTTCATACA
Organism: Exiguobacterium acetylicum; assembly: GCF_022170825.1. Taxonomy (NCBI): domain Bacteria; kingdom Bacillati; phylum Bacillota; class Bacilli; order Caryophanales; genus Exiguobacterium; species Exiguobacterium acetylicum. The sequence goes on from NZ_CP081879.1 coordinate 165,586, forward strand.
ATCGATTGGTATCAGAAAGAACCGGAATACGCGGTCGGGTATTTAATAGGTCGTGCATCGTTCTTTCATCTTCGAGAACTGCCTTCGCGAATAATAGACCAGACACACTTTGTTTCGCGACAGGAGCTACTTCGGGAAGTAACCGTGCAATCTCTAATAACGCATCGATATGTGCCTTCGTTAAACCGGTTTGACGTATTTTTTGTTCTGCTTCTTTCATATAAGGAAGAATTGTCGTTTTATCCTGTAAGACATGTTCTGCAAAACTCACACTTTTCTCTAATTGCTCAAGTCGTTCTACAAGTAAAGGCAAGTCTCGTAATAACTGTGCGAGTGCTTCTTGTTGTTCCGGCTCTTGCAGTAGTGCTTCAACTGGATTCGGTGGTTTCATGTCAGTACCCATGCTCTTCCTCCTCACATCAGACCTTTTAACATCCCATCCCAATAAAGGACAGGTAGGAAATGTTTTTTAACTAAAAACATAGATAAACGCTCTTCTGATTGATCGATCGGAAAACTTTCAGCTGGTTCTTTTTCATAGTCGAATTCTGCCATGACAAGACTGTTATATCCGGTTACAAGCGGACACGATGTGTAACCATCATATTCTGCTTTAGTGTGGTTTTGGTGTTCCATGAAGCGGATTAAGTTTTCAACTACGACAGGTGCCTGTTTTCGGATAGCAGCCCCTGTTTTAGATGTCGGCAGATTAGAACAATCACCCAACGCGAAAATATTTTCGTAACGATCATGCTGAAGTGTTTTTGAATCAATATCCACCCATCCTGAGGCGTCCGTGACCGGGCTATCTTTTAAGAAATCCATCGGCCCCATCGGTGGTGTAACATGGATTAAGTCGAAGTGATGTGTAAATCGTTCTTTTGTTTCTAGATTTTCAAAAGTAGCAACGTGGTTCGGTCCATCAATGCTAACGAGTTCAGTTTTGAAATGTGTTTGAATCTGTTTCCGTTTTACGACCTCATTTAGTGTCTTTTCATAACGCGGCACTGCAAACATATTAGGCAATGCCGTCATAAAATGAACGGACGACTTGTTTCGTACATTGTGTTGAGCAAAATATTCCTCTGCTAGATACATGATTTTTTGAGGTGCGCCCCCACATTTGATCGGAGTACTTGGCATCGTAAACAGTGCTTCGCCGCCTTTGAAGTGAGAAATGGCATCCCAGGTAGAAGAAACCGTTTCATACGAATAGTTGCTACACACACCATTCTGTCCGATTGTTTCGACTAGTCCGGGGACATCTTTCCAATTCAATTGAATACCTGCCGCGATGATAAGATAGTCATAATGAACAGTCGTTCCTTGAGTAGTTAGTAGTTCATTCTTTTCAGGTGCAAAAGTTTGTACCGATTCTTGCAACCACTCTGCGCCTTCAGGAATCAAGGAAGACATGGGACGCGCTGTCGTCTCTTTTCGAACATCACCAGCACCGACCAAAGTCCATAAAGGTTGATAATAGTGCTCCTCTGCAGGATCAATCAATAAAATATGCCCTTTTAATGCCGGACGCTTACGTAATAGTTGTGCGACCGCAGTAATACCTCCCGATCCCGCTCCGACGACTGCAATTCGTGCTGTTCGATTATCCACTCTCATATCCCCCTTCAAATATGTTCCAGTACACTTCCATCTTAATGAAAACGGTATCAAGGAGATATAGGGGAATTCCCCTAAGTTCCTGTGATACCGCTCACAGTATTTTCTTTATTCTTCATCATCCCTTAACATTAAGCCGACATGCTAGTTCAAGAAAGAGGTGCATAGTATGTCGAATGTTACGATTTGGATTGCTTTTTTTGGTGGAATGGCGTCCTTTTTTTCACCTTGTATCTTCCCGCTCCTACCGGCGTATATCAGTCATCTAACCGGAGGACAAATTAAGAATTCAGCCGTTGTCGTCAATCGCAAGCTTCTATTTATCCGATCACTTGGATTCATTGTTGGTTTCAGTCTGATTTTTATTGCATTCGGTGCATCAGCTAGCTTCGTAGGTCAACTATTGACTGATTACCGTCTTTGGCTCATGCAACTGTCAGGTCTTCTCATCATTCTTTTCGGATTACATACGGCGGGATGGCTAGAGATAAAGTGGTTAATGTATGAGAAACGATTGCATGTCGAAAAACCCTCGAATGGATTTTTTAGTTCTACCGTGATTGGTATGGCATTTGCCAGTGGCTGGTCACCGTGTGTCGGTCTGTCTTTATCAACGATCCTATTGTTAGCGGGTAACAGCGACACATTCTCTCAAGGAATTGGAATGCTGATTGCTTATTCAATCGGAATGGCTGTTCCCTTCCTCGTTCTGTCTTTTGTCATCTCGTATTCATTGACATTCTTACGCTTGATCAATCGACAACTCGGAAAAATTGCTTTATTTAACGGTATGCTGATGGTCGCATTAGGGTTTCTTGTTCTGAGTGGTCAACTGCAAAAAATCAGCGCCTGGCTTGCACGTTATTCCCTATTTTGATAGTCGAAAAGGTGAAATTTAATATGATAAATCAAAATTTAATCGGAAAATCTGTATTAATCGTCGAAGATGATGCAAAAATTCGTGAATTACTAAAAATTTATCTTCTTCAAGAAGGATATGAAGTACTCGAAGCAGCTGATGGACTAGAAGGAAAAAGAATGATTGAAGATTTCGATCCGTGTATTGTTCTTCTTGATTTGATGTTACCCAAGCTGAACGGAGAAGAACTCTGTTACTGGATTCGAGAAGAATTCAAAAGTTTGATGCCAATCATTATGATTACAGCAAAAGTCTCTGAAAAGAGTAAATTGGAGGGATTTGCTTTAGGAGCAGACGATTATATCGTAAAACCGTTCAGTCCTGCGGAAGTCATGAGTCGCATCGCAGCTGTTTTGAGACGAACGGCTAGTCGTTGTGGAAAATTAAGTTTCACGGGTTTTCTGTTGAAACCATTAAAAGGACAAGCGTTTATCAATGGACAAGAGTTGAAACTGACGTCCTTCGAATTTAAATTACTGCATATTTTGATGCAACATCCGAATCAAATTCTGACACGTGCCCAATTACTCGATCATATTTACGCTACACAAGAAAAAGAAGTCAACGATCGAACGATTGATGTTCATATTCGTCACTTACGTCATAAAATCCGTGAACAAACCGATTATTCATACATTCTAACGGTCAGGGGAATGGGGTATAAATTTGTCAGTTCATAAACCATCGACGTACTCTTTATTTTCTCGCATCTTCACGCTGCAGGCAGCTTTTACATTGTTACTGATTATGATTACCGGTTTTTCATTAACACAATATGCCTGCTATTCAGTGAATGAGCGTCAACTTTCAGGATCGGTCCTTACTTCAACGCTTTACTCTTATTTTTTCATAACAGGTGTACTACTTGCTTCTGGCAGTTTCGTGTTTCACTATCTTTCTATTCGCCGTTTGTTAAGACCGATCCGACAACTGTCGCAAGCGACGCATCAATTTGAGGAAACACGTCATTTAAGTGTGCTTCCTTACTCTACTAGTCCGGACATAGAACATTTAATTCAGACATTTGATCAAATGAGTCGCACGATTAAACATTCTGAAATAACGAAGGACTTATTTCTACGTGATCTGTCTCATGATTTACGTACTCCATTGACGACTTTAAACGGGTATTTGGAAGCACTTCAGCACAATACCATTACCGGCTCATCTACTCTTTATGCCTCTTTAGGGGAGGAGACCCAACGGATGATTCGATTATTGAATCAGCTCGATGCGCTACAAAAAACTGAACTTCCGATTTCTGTATCCTCGAGCGAAGCATTTTCTTTACAAGAAGCGTTCGAAGAGATATTTACCGTTTATTCCCCTTCATTTCGTACTATTTTCAAGTCCATCACAATCGAAATAGAAGATCTGCTGCTGAATCATCGAAGAGAGGACTTCATTCAAATGATAACTAACCTATTTCAAAATATCGTAGATTATAACACCGGTACGACTTTATTGATTCGAGGCACCTCAACGCCTCAAGGGTATCAATTATCGTTTACGCACCAAGGCCAGTTCATAGCACAAAATGAAAAAGAACTGATTTTCGAACAATTCTACCGTTGTGATACCTCTAGATCCTCATCCTTACGTAGTGGTTTAGGCCTTTCGATTGTTCGGAAAATTTTACATGCGCAAAATGGAACAATCACGTTGGATACAGATGGGTACCTCCACTGCTTTTCTATACAATTTGATTTAACTTCATCAATGCTTAACAAAAGATGAACAGACTATCACTAGAAAGGAGCATATCTATATGCATTTTAATATCAATGAGCATCACGTCGCCCACTCATCTCCACACGGTCTATTAACGATTTCATCTGACCCAGAGCAAGGATATCGTCCTGTCGAACTTTTTGTTTCTTCTTTAGCAGGATGTAGCGGTACTTTACTAAAAAACTTATTGCACAAAAAACGAATTTTCTATTCTTCACTTACTCTCGAGGTCGATATTACCCGCGATGAAACACGAGCCAATCGAATTACATCTTTGGACTTCGAGTCATATGTAGATGGTAGTATGACTGAAAAACAGCGTCTGTCCCTTGCGACTCTCGTCATTGAAAATTGCGGAATGATTCAATCCGTTATCGACACGATTGCAATCACGTTCACAATCCACTCAACACATGAGAGATAACTATTTACACATCGAACGATTCGCGATTTCGTATGTTTGGTTCGCAGCAATACTCGCCTTTATGTTACTGCTCGGGTCAGTCTGGCTATTGCTTCGAATGCGCCCGCCAGAATGGATTTTGAACAGCTTCATCCTTTACATAGTGATTTGGAAATTCAGTTATGCGCTTTTCCATCTTTCTTATGTCATCGATATGCCTGCTTCTCTTTTTTTCTTTCATGGAGGGTACCGCGGACAATGTCTTGGCCTTTTTGGTTTACTGATGTACTGGAATAAGGTCGTCTCAGACTCTTTCAAACCCTATCTGCCTTACTTTGTCGTGCTTTACCTGATACAGTTTGAAATGTTGTTGGCGGCCATCTATCAAAACCTTTCGCTTTTGTTAGTCAATCTCTTGTTTTTACTTGTCTTGTTACTCTTGCATCATCAAGCTTCTACTATTGCATTTGAGTGGATACTCGTGTTGTTTTTACTTTATTTAATCGCGGCTCATCTTGTCGAACCGTTCAATGAAAAGCAGATACTATTCCAACTTGTTTTTATAAGTGCAGCACATTTTTCGACTCGCTTTCGAAAAGGAGGAACATATCCTGATGCCTCGTCATAAAAAAATAGCCGTCTTCTTCATACTATTACTGGCTACCGGCTTGATTGGTATGAATATATATGATAATCAACAGAAGAAAAAACAGGAAGCACAAGAACAACGTCAAACGACGACTCTTGAAAAAACGGCAATCGACCGTACTGAAGGAGACAAAGAACGAGCTAATGATTTCACACTGAAAACGACATCTGGAGAAACAATTCGTTTGTCCGATTATCGTGGAAAAAAAGTTATTTTAAACTTTTGGGCAACCTGGTGCCCTCCATGTAAGGCTGAAATGCCACATATGCAGGCTTTCCACGAAAAACACAAGAACGATGTCGAAATCATCGCTGTTAATCTGACATCACTTGATAATGGAAACGACGCTCTCGAAAAATTCATAAAAGATTATCGCCTGACTTTTACAATACCTCTCGATCAAGAAGGTACAATTGGAAACCGTTACAAAGCTTATACGATTCCGACAAGTTACGTGATTGATGAAGAAGGCTATATCCAGCATAAAGTCATTGGTCCTATGAATGAAGAAATGATGGAAGACATGGTTACCTCCAATGGATGATGATTCGAGCCTGTGCAGCCTTTCCTAAAAAAAAGTTGTACAGGCTTTTGTAATATCTAAAAAAAATCCCTATAGATAGAGCGTATTCAAGAATCGAACCGCCTCTACATATAGGGATTGTCTGTTTATTCAAATGATTGAAAGTCTATACCGTTACTTTTTTTGAACAGAATCAACCGGATAAGATAAGTCATCCGGCGGATCGCCATGAGGATAATCCTTCTCTTTACCTTTCATGACTGGTCTACCAACTGAATTAATATACGCTGCCACGTCAACCGCTTGCTGTTTTGTTAGTCCACCGGTTTCAACGCCTCCCATTGGCTCCTTCGGCATATAATGCTGAATGAAGCCAGCAGTTGTACGCAAACGATTCATGCCTGCACCGTCGTTATATGAATTCTCGCCGTATACGGCAAGACCATGTGAACTCGCTTGTGTCGACCCATGACAAGCCATACACGAATTGGAATAAATGTCTTTTCCGTTCTCGATGTTGGGCTTTGGAAGGTCGCCTTGAATGGCTACTTCCGTCCATGGACGATCCTTTATATCATCTGCTGTATCTTTTGATAAAAAGTTCAAATACGAGATAATTACTTTCATTTCCTTACCATTTGGATCAAGTTTCTTCCCATTCATACTTCGAGTAAAGCAACCGTTGACTCGTTCTTCGATTGAGACTACTTTTCCGGCACGTTTATTGTACTGCGGATATTCTTTCGTCACCCCAACAAGATCAAGTGATCCACCTGTCGCTCCCGTAGCATGACAACTTGCACAAGACATCGTACTTCCTACATTATCAGGAAGTAAGCTGCTCGTATGATTAATGTAGTCGCGTCCTTTTTTTATCTGGTCTGCATTTTTTTCACTAGAAAGTGTATTCAAACTAGGTCCATGTGCCGCAACAATGATGTCTTGATCCGTAGGTGAGAATAGTTTCACCCATACTAGAATCCCAACGATGAATAAAAAATACCCCCGAGTATCCATTTTTCTTTTCTCATCCTTGTTTCCCCCTCTTCATACCAAACGATATTTCTTCCACACTATACCAAATGAAGTGAATTCTATATCATAGTTTTTGGTAATCACTAGGATTAACAATCGTAATACAGCTTTTTAATAAGTATTGATATCTTATATAACAGTACATTAATAAATGATATACTCCACGTCAAGTAGACTTTCGTGAATAATTACTATTATTATTTTTAAAAAATGTATTCAATTTCTTTTGAAAAACGTGCTTTAAGACAGATATACTATATGGAATATCCGTCTCTTAATTCATACACCATGTTGTATGCATAACCTTCTTTTTGTGGACCTATTTTACATAAATCACTGCAATATCCCAGTTTCCGAAAGAGAACGAAAAAACTCCTACATGACCTATTCATGAAGGAGTGTTCAGGAAATATGCTTTTCGCCTTTTACAATATAGACTGTTTCCACACGATTTCGTCCTTGTTCTTTTGCTTTATATAATTGCTGATCGACTTCATTATAGAAAGTCGAGATGCTACAAGAATCGCAATCCAGATAACCTGCACCGATTGAAATCGTAATTTTTTGAGGGACCGGAAAATCAGTCTGCTCGACCGATCGACGCAATGTCTCAGCAAATGAGAAAATTTCTTCCGGGGATGTCTCTTGAAGGATGATTGCAAACTCTTCTCCTCCAATTCGAATCGGAAGACCTGAAGTCGGTGTGATTGCGCGCATCACTTCAGCCAAACGAATCAACACTTGATCTCCCATAAGGTGACCATACGTATCATTTACGTTTTTAAATCGATCGATATCTAATAAAATATAGCCGAAAGGTTCCTTATTTTCCTTAATCATTTGACCCAATTGATTCAATCGTCTTCGATTCGCAAGACCTGTCATGGGATCCGTGACCGCTATATCTTCCAGATCGCGTAGCAAATTCCGTTGATTTTTTGCGAATGAGAGAATCATATGTCGAAGTTGTTCGACTTCACGATAAGGCGAGTAAAGAACCTGCGCTTCTTGTATGACTTCATCGATCGGCTTGCTATAATCAAGGTTTGCTAGACGGTTAAGAGGTCTTGTAATAAATAGGATTAAACCGATTAGGACGAGAAATGAAATCAGAACAAATGGTAATCCAATGCTTGCAGCTTTAATTCCTGTAAATTTAGCAGGAGCCAGTGCTTTCGATACAGGTGTCATCGAGATGATTCGCCAATCATTCTTCGCAACAGTGGTATACCCAGCAAATAACTGTCTCCCTGTTCGATCCTCGATGACACTTTTCCCCGATTTCCCAGCAGCAAGATCAATGGTCGCTTGATTTTTATACGCTTTCGTTCCGATCCAGTCCTGATTCTTGTGATAAATGTACGTACCTGTGGCATCGTAAACGGCGACATCATGTTGCTCATTTCCATATGTGGCTTCGAGCAAATGCGTTAAAAAGTTTTTTTCACGCAACCAGACGAGCCCATTCATCATCCCATAGTATTTTCCATCTTTATATAAAGCAGTCGAGACGATTAGCATCAACTTTTGATTCGTTCCGGTATACGGTTTTGATGTGAAGTTTTTCTTTAACTCTAAACCAGTTCGAACTCCTTCTGTATCGACTGTTTTTCCGACAAGTTGCAGATCAGGCGTATTGGCTTTCCCAACTCCATCCGCATCAATGATCGTGACAGAGTTGAAATTAAAATTTGATTCTTTTACCGTGCGTGTAATTTCCTTTAATTTCTGTGGATTATTCCAGTTCGCAATCACATGTTGATGTTGAGCTTGCAATGTATCCTCCATCAAAAGAAAGGTATCATTCGTAAGCGCACTTAATTTTTTCGCATTTGAGTAATTTTCGTTTAACGTATTCACACTAAGCGTTTGACGATTCACGTAGTAACCAGTCGTAAAAACTACTATCAAAACGACCAACATACTTAAAGTAGTAACAACAATAATCCAAAATTTCAAAGGTCGCTTCATCTGTGAAAATCCCTTTCCCCTTTAAATATTTATATAAGTAATACAAATTATATCAATTATATCAAAGATAGAGAACGACATTAGATATTATTCCCATTCCAGACCATTAGAATCCATATAACAAGTGTAAGTACACCCGTCGTATGCTGGACAGGATCAAAATATTCTATCCGATTATGCACTTCAAAGAGCATCCTTCGCGACATCGATGCTATTCTCGAGTGGCGTGATATGCGTCGGTTTGAGTATTTCAAGACGAAGTAAGGCTACCGCCATGAGAAAGGACACAAGCGGAACGATTTGTAATTCCTCTTCCATTAGACAGAGCATCATCACTTTTTTTCATGCCTTTGCAACGGTTCCTGCTATATATCAAACACTAGCGTTATAATGAAAGACGCAACGATAGATTGAATGAAAAAGGAGTACCAACATGAAAATATCTTACATAACAACTCCCCTTGCTTTTCTATTAATGGCAGGATGCACGGATACGGACACGACTTCGCCTACGCAAGATACGACAGAGCAAGCTACGCAGCAGGACGATTCGACTTCAAAAGAAGTAACTACAAACAAAGATGCGAATCAGAGCACGGAACAGACAGTGGATGCTACAAAGGATAAACAAGCGAAGGATACAAAGTCCTCAACGAAGTCAACAGCGACACTAGCGAGTGACACCCTCAAAGGATACAAGAAGATCGAGGTCGATGGTGGAGACCTATCTGGTAGTCGCCAAGCGAACGTCGTCGTTGATATCGGATTCGGTGACCGGAAGTATTGGGCTTTCACAAACGAACACGGTCAGTTAATCCGCGTCATTGCGAAGAAAATCGTCCTCCAGGATGATGCGATGGAAGAGGTCATGAGTGACGGACGCTACTACTCTGATGAAGCGAAGGTTCCTGGCGTCGAGCGCACGGAGCTTGATGAAGGACACATCATCGCGGATTCGCTCGGCGGCGTCTCGAACGCCTACAACATCACACCGCAGGACAGTACACTAAATCGTCATGGTGACCAGGCGTACATGGAGGACATCATACGCAAGGCGGGTGGCGCGACGAACTTTGAAGCGCAAATCACTTATCCAAACACGTCTACCATGATCCCATCCGCATATCAGTATACCTACACGGTCCGAGGGAACACCGTCATTGATCGGTTCAAGAACAGTAATCCAGACGAGACGAATGCCGCACTCGGTCTGACGAAGAAAAAGGAGACGAAAACAGAAGCGAAAACGAAGTTGACTCATGGTACTGAAACGACAGAGGATGTCTCGCGCGTCGATACCGATGGGAATGGTCAAGTGACGATTCAAGAGGCGAAGGATGCCGGCTTCGCGATGCCAATCACGGAAAAAGAATGGCTGTACAAGTATATGCGGGACAATGACCATGACGGCATGGTAGGAGAGTAAATCCCCTATTCCATTGAGAAGTCGAAATACCTAGAGGCAGTGACGAGATATTTGTCACTGTCCTTTTTTCGTTCCTAGGAATAATCGAATTGATGTGATATCGAAAAAGCGGATTGAAAACAAAGTAAACGAGGAACATAATAAGAACAAATGTTCCCATTAAGTAAAAGAGTGATTTAGATGATTTATGAAGACCGAGGGAACAAAAAATGGATACCCTTTCAAATGCCTGAACACAAAGGTTTGTTGAAACGCTACTATCAGGAGGTACATCATTTTAAATTCGAGGATACAGAAGGACCGATCGATAGGACGATTGAGAACGCGTTGAACGACGCGATCTTTAGTGGAGACATCGTCACGGTGACGGCGATGAATGGTCCATTGACGTATCGGTTCGATGCATTTGTTGAGAAGCTCGATTACGTACAGGAAGAGGTCCATCTCGTAAAACGGAATCTCGATGTCGAAATCGTTCCATTCAAGCAACTATTGAGCGTTACTCTAACAATATGAAGAAAAAATTATGGTCATTGTTTGCCTAAACGTGGTCAAAACAAGGAAGAATGACTATGTTTATTTTAATTTGAACATGATTTAATCCACTTTTGACATCTAATCATACTCATTCATGATATTTAGCAGCTGAATTTTAGCTTGTAGAGAATATTCATTTTGAATCATCATCCTCCATTATATGTACAAAAAGCTTAATTTGTATTACAATGTATTACAAAGGAGCTGATAATCATGAGTACCATTTCCGTACGTTTAGATGATCAGGATACACGACTCATCAAGGAATATGCGAAAGCAAAGAACATCACGATTTCCACACTTGTCCGCGATGCCGTCCTCGACCGCATCGAAGATGAGATTGATTTACAACTCTATCATGATTCCATGGCAGCACACCGTAAAAAATCAGAAGCGATCTCTTTCGACGATATGATGAAGGAACTTGATTTAGAATGACGACATACAAAGTGGAGTTCGAGCGCGGAGCTCAAAAGTCTCTCAAGAAGATGGATCCCCAACAAACGCGGATCATCATGTCCTGGATCAAGAAGAATCTGGTCGGGACGGATGATCCGCGTCGTCATGGTAAGGGACTCGTCTCGAACAGATCGGGTGAATGGCGTTATCGCATCGGTGATTATCGTCTGATTGCTGACATCCAGGATGAAAAAGTCGTGATCTTAATTCTTGAAATCGGTCATCGTCGTGACATTTATAAATAAGGCATCTATTGCTCATATACAAGTAAGCATATGAGTTTTTGAATATGTCTGTTTAACGACCGTTTTATATAATGATTGCAATAAAAATTTGTTCTTTATATAAATCATCATCATATATTCTAATAAAATTAAAATCGCGTGTAAAAAGTCTTCGAATACTCATAGACTTTTTACACGCGATTAAATCCAGTGCTTGGCTACTAATAAGTTCTGAAATCACTTCAAATGATTTCATATTTTTAACGTTCTAGCATTTACAGCAACAATGACGGTGCTAAGACTCATTAGTACTGCCCCAATGGCTGGGGATAAGATCACACCATAGGAAGCTAGAACGCCGGCTGCTAGTGGTATTGTTATAACATTATAACCAGCTGCCCACCATAGGTTTTGAATCATTTTGTTATAAGTGCTTCGGGAAAGTTCAAGGATAGAGAGAACATCTTTCGGATTACTTCTGACCAGTACGATATCAGCGGTTTCGACTGCCACGTCGGTTCCACTACCAATCGCAATCCCTACGTCAGCTTGTGCCAGTGCGGGTGCATCATTAATGCCATCACCCACCATGGCTACTTTCCTACCTTCCAATTGAATGTTCTTTACTTGTCTTGATTTATCATCAGGTAAAACTTCTGCATGAACTTCGTCAATACCCAACTGTTTGGCAACCCAATGTGCAACCTTTTTATTGTCACCAGTGAGCATGATTGAATTTATGCCTTTATTTTTAAGAGCAGTCACAGTCTCTTTCGCTTCTTCTCTTACTAAATCAGCAAGTGCAATCATTCCTAGTAATTGCTTGTTTTTCAATACAAATATGACAGTCTTTCCTTCTTCAGATAATTTTTCAAAAGCGAGCTCATCAACCGTTATTTTTTCTTGACGAATATATCGAGGACTCACTACACGAATTAACGTACCCTCTACTTTCCCTTCCAATCCGACTCCTGTAATAGACATAAAATCTTCAATCGACGGAAGTGATAGTTGTAGCTCTTCTGCTCTTTTTACTACACCTTTAGCAAGAGGATGTTGTGATGAACGTTCGACTCCCGCTGCTAGACGAAGTAGTTCGTTTGAGGAAATTTCATCAACCGGCATCAAATCCGTCACACCAAAATTACCTTGCGTCAAAGTACCTGTCTTATCAAAAATAATGGCGTCTAATTTCCGTGCCTCTTCAAACTGCGTCCTATTTCGAATCAATAAACCTTTCTTAGCAGACAGCGCCGTCGAGACAGAGACGACCAATGGCGCTGCAAGTCCTAGTGCATGGGGACACGAAATAACCATGACAGTCACCATACGTTCGATAGCAATGCTGAGCGGATATCCTAATGCAAGCCAAATGATAAATGTCAACACACCGGCAAAAACAGCGACATAGAAGAGAATTTTTGCTGCACGATTCGCTAAATTTTGTGTTTTAGATTTAGATGCCTGCGCTTCGCTGACTAATTCGATCACTTTCGATAAATACGTGCCTTCACCTGTATTTTTCGTTTCAACAGTCAAGCTTCCTTCTTGATTAATGGAGCCAGCAATTACGTTGTCGTCCATTTTCTTTTCGATGGGAAGAGATTCACCTGTCAGCATCGATTCATCAACTGTTGTTGCTCCTTTTATTATCTTACCGTCAACTGGAACTTGCTCCCCAGGTTTGATCAGAATCACGTCACCAGTCTGTAATTCCGACACCGCAATATCTTCTATTTTTTCATCATCAATTCGATGCGCAATACTGGGTAACAATTTGACTAATTCTTGTAGCGCGTTAGACGCGCCCATGATTGACTTCATTTCAATCCAATGTCCTAAAAGCATAATATCTATGAGCGTTGCTAACTCCCAGAAAAAGTCATGTCCCTCTCCTAGACCTAAGATGATGCCCACACTATAAAAGTATGCAACACTAATCGCTAAAGCGATCAACATCATCATCCCCGGATTTTTTTGTTTCATTTCGTCTAAGCTACCTTTTAAGAACGGCCATCCACCGTAGAAGTAGACAATTGTGGATAGCAAAAGCAAAACAACGTCGTCATATGGAAAGCTAATGTTGATACCCGACCATTCTTGAATCATTTTGGAAAGTAGCAGGATTGGAATGGTCAACATTAACGATACGAGAAATCTTTTCTTGAAGTCTCCGATCATTCCTTCATGTTCATGATGTGAAGCACTCATTTGTTGGTCTTCATGATGAGTATGTTCGTGATGGATATGGTGATCCATAAGAAAACCTCCTTTTACGTACTATATACCTGTATGGTATATATAGAGAGATCATGACTATATAGAGCTACATCTCGTTTTTACTTCCAGTTAAACTTATATATATAAATATAAAATGTATTTTGACACACTAAAAAATAAAAATTATCATACAAGTATAGGATATATTTTAAAAAATGAGACCATTTGTTTGAATAGGACTATTTAGCGCCAAAATCACAAGTACTGAAACTTTAAAAAGAATTAAAGGACAAGTTCGAGGTAGACATCAAATGATTGATGACAATTCATGAATTAACTGAACTAATGAAGACTATGGTCAAATGAACGAATAGGTACTATCGTGAACAGACAAATGAGCTAATACAAAAAACGCAATTAAAAAGCTTTGTTTTATGCACCTACAAAATTATCTCTAAGGAGAATCCAATCGTGAAACTTAACATACTCTTAAAAAGCGTAAGTCTTATTAGCCTATCCCTGATTGCGGTCGGCTGTGCTCAATCCCCGATGAAGTCTTCTACTCCCAATCATTCAAAGGAGGTAGATCATGCGAAACATATGGGCGGTGACAAGATTGAAGAAACATCATCATCGTTGATACTTCCTACGTTTTTAAAAACTCAACCTGAAGATGTACGAAATGTTTATCAAGCTGTAGGGAAAAATCGTAAACTACTAGAGAAAATACCTTGCTATTGCGGTTGCGGTGAAACAGTCAATCATAAAAATAATTATGATTGCTTTATAGAAGAAAACGCGACGAATGGATCGGTGAAATGGACAAGTCACGGAACGACATGCAGCACCTGTCTCGAGATTGCTGTAAAGTCTATTTTGAAGCAACGGGACGGAGAATCGGTTAAAGATATTCGTTCTGCAATCGATTCTTCATATAAAGATGGATACTCGAAGCCGACACCGACTCCCTTATGATTTTTATGATGACACTTTTGCTCCTATAGCAAGAGTGTCATTTCGTTTCATCCTCACTCCAACGATATCCTCTCCCCCAAATTGTTTTCAGATGCCTATCGATCGGGTAATCTAACTCTCTTAACTTTTCTCTAATCATCTTAATATGAGAATCAACTGTCCTCGGATCCGATTCTGACGTATAAGACCAAACGAATTCATAAAGCTCTAGTCTGTTGAACAGCCTTCCAGGATGTTGAAGGAATAGTCGCAGTAATGCATGTGCTTTTGGTGTAAAGTCAATCGACTTGCCATCTAGTAAAATTAAATTGTTGCTCTCATCGAACGTAAGTCCGTGGTAGATAACGGGTTCTTTTGCTTTCCTTCTCATGACAGACCGAACTCTTGCTAAAAGTACGTCCCCGTTAAACGGCTTTGTGACATAATCTGTAGCTCCAGCATCTAGTCCTTTGACGATGGATTCAGCATCATTTAGAGCCGTTATCATGATGATAGGGACTTCCGGGTGAGAATCCGTTATTTTCTTACATACTTCGAATCCATCGTACATTGGCATCATTACATCCAATAAAATCAAATCGAAGGTTTCTTTTTTCACTTTCTCTAAAGCTTCGATCCCATCATTCGCCATACTACATTCATATCCTATTGGTTCTAGATAGAGTCTTAATAATTGCCTCATTCTTATTTCATCATCAACAATTAATATTTTATCCATCCTAGTCACCACCTCTTACATTAAAATTTTTTAATAATAAATGATTGTTAGTCTATTTCCTCATAAATTTCACGAACTTTCTATATAATCAATTCAACCTATAGAATGGAGTTGATTTTCATGAAAGTGTTTATGAAGAGTTTGATCGTTATCCTCTATGTATCCTTATTTTCTCTCACCATACTACTGGTCTATAAGGGTTATGAACTTTTTCATAACTAAGTATCTTAGTGCTTATAAATAATGAAAGAGCATCAGCTTTTTAGCTCATACCTTTTTCGGCATGGCGACATAGATGCTCCTTCATTTTTAACACTTCGCTTTAAGCAATTAATTTACGACAGACTTTTGCACATTCATTACAGGCCTCAGCGCACTTTTTACAATGATCATGATCATGTTTCGAACATTCGTCGGCACATCTTTCACAAATTTCAACACAGCTTCTTGCAAGAACATCAATATTGCTGCTGTTTCGAGAAATAGCTTGTACTAAAAGACTACAAATTTCAGAACAATCTCTGTCTAGACGTATACACTCTGCCATCGAAGAAACATGATGTTCACTCAAACACGCATCAAAGCATTCATTACAAGTCACTATACAGTTGTGTAGGGCACCTAAGATTTCTTGTTGTCCAGTATTCATTCTAAAATACCTCCATTTTCCGTCTTTTTTGACTTACACAAAGCCTATTTCCTTAGTTTGTGAAAAAAAGATGAAAACATTCACCTATTTTTTAGTCCACTTTCAACTGACCCATCATTCCGTTCTCTTCATGTTCAAGGATATGGCAATGGTACATGAATACCCCTTTTTCCTTGAAAGTCATCTGAATCTTAACTCGTTCATCTGGTTTTATAGCGATAGTGTCTTTTAGACCTGCTTCTTGATTATCCAGTTTCTGTCCGTTTCGCTCTAATACTTTGAATTGGACTCCGTGAATGTGGAAGGGATGAGTCATTCCACCCATCATGTCTTTTTTATTATAGACCTCCCAAATTTCGGTTTCTCCTTGTTTCGCTTTAATATCGATTCTCTTCTCATCAAACTTTTTCCCATTGATTTCAACATTTTTGCCCATCCCGAAAAGAGTTAACTTTTGATTCACTGTAGACAAGGTCTTTAGCGGCTTTTCATATCCACTTTTCGGTGCCAATGCACTTAGGTTCGTCCCTTGTTTATCCTTCAGCTTGAAGTTAACGACCCTTACTCCATTCGTCTCAAATGAAACAGTCTCACCAATTTTTCTTTTTGAAAAGTCTACCAATACCTCTATACGTTCGCCTGGACTTAATTCAATTTTCTTTACGTTTTTCGGTTTTGAGGTGTAACCACCATCATCAGCAATTTTTTTAAAGGATGAACCGTCAGATAGCTTCACTACGTAGTTACGTGCATTGGAGCCATTTATCAATCTGACTCTAAGTTGCGAATATTTTACGTTGAAATATGGATTAATCGTACCGTTTACGAGGAGGGTATCGCCTAAAGCCCCATCTGTTTTTTCTACATCAGCATATCCAAGGACATTCCTGTTTTTAACTTTTCGATCTTGAAGAATTAATGGAATATCATTTTCACCATATTTTTGAGGTAGCATCGTCTCTTTAGTTTTTTCATCTTTTACGTACAACAATCCTGCTAACCCCTTATATACTTGTTCAGCAGTTTTCCCCATTGGATGTGGATGAAACCACAATGTCGATTCATCTTGCTTCACTTTAAACTTTACTACCTTCGTTTCACCAGCTTTCACGACTTGATGTGGTCCGCCATCTACGGATGATGGTACAACAAGACCGTGCCAATGGAATGTAGTCGCTTCTGATAAGCGATTCACCGTACGGATTGTTACCATTTTTCCTTTTTTCAATTCCACTACAGGACCTAAATAATTTCCGTTATATCCTAGAGTTTCAGTTTTTTTACTATCTCGGAAGAACTGTGTCTCCCCTTGTTTAGCGACAATCGTGTATTGAATGGAATTCTTGGTTTCACGATCGGATTTTAGCATCTTAGGGATGTTCAATCGTCGCTCTTTTTCTTCAGTTGATTTTAAATCGACACTCGCGCCATGTCCCATACCTTCCATCATAGTCTGATTTGTAGTAGTGTTCCCTCCATTCATCATAGATTCCATATGCTGTTTGTTATTTGGCATAGTACCTCGGGTAAAAAGTAAATACGAACCGCCCACTATCATCATGAGAGTAAAGATACCGATAGTTGCGATTAACCATCTTTTCTTCACATGGATCATTCCCTTCATTTAATTATTTTCTTTAACTTAAAGAATGATTGTGAAAAAAATATGTCTTTCCACCCATGAATTTTATAGTTTTTTTCAATGTGTTACTTTTCTGCTCTCTGCAATGTTTCTGCAAATTTATGTGATAGAGTCTATGGAAAGCATAAAAAAACAATTGGAGGTAATTTTTATGAAATTAAAGAAAAAGATTTTTATGACAACTATGGCTGCTTCGCTTTCTTTAGCACTCGCTGCGTGCGGAAGCAATGGTGATGATTCTAAATCAACAGGAAGCATGGATAAAAATATGGACGGTATGGATCATTCGACGATGGACATGTCTGGATCGAAAGAGGTTCCGAAAGAGCTCCAAGAGGCTAAAAACCCTAAATTTAAAGTTGGCGACATGGCGATGATCAAAGAAGCACATATGGAAGGCATGAAAGGGGCCGAGGCTAAAATTGTAGGAGCTTATGATACTACTGCTTATAGCATTTCTTATGACCCTACAAATGGCGGGAAACGCGTCACGAATCATAAATGGATTATTCAAGAAGAGATTGTAGATGCCAAGTCATCTCCTTATGAAGTAGGCGATGAAGTAAAAGTAGACGCGGATCATATGAAAGGAATGAAGGATGCTACGGCCACTATCGACTCAGCTAAGCAAACAACAGTGTATATGATTGATTTCGAATCGACTACAGGTGAAGAAGTGAAAAATCATAAATGGGTGACTGAAGACGAACTATCTGCAGAATAAACGATAAACAAGAGAGGAACGGTTTTTTAACCGTTCCTCTCTTGTCTTATTTCTCCTTATTTAAGGAACCCACTTGTAACCAATTCCCCATACTGTGCGAAAGTGTTCTTCAATAGGAAACTCGAGTTTCCTAAGTTTTTCTCTTAAGTTTCTTACATGAGAGTCGACCGTTCGTTCATCTGTCCACTCATTTGCTAACCATAAACTTGAGAGCAGTTCCTCTCTTGAATAGACACGTTCTGGATTTTTTAATAACTTAGCAAGTAATGAAAATTCCTTTGGCGTGACTTTGACTAAATGATTATCATAATACAGCTCATGGGCGTCTTCATTTAAGATTAGACCCGACGATTCGATTTTTGATCCTGAAGAAACTGTAGTTCGTCTGAAAATCGATTGAATTCTTGCCTTCAATTCCGCCTCGTCGAACGGTTTCACAATGTAATCATCTGCTCCCA